>NZ_CP009359.1 GCF_000772105.1 Vibrio tubiashii ATCC 19109 | reverse complement strand
AACTATTATCAATTGTTCCTAATTATCTAGCCAACTATGACGGTTTACTCTTCATAGCGATAAATTATTACTGTTTACTCCTAACAATGGGGAGTAAGTAGTAATATTTAGTTTAATAATGGGTAGTAATAGCGGAGTAAGTGGTAATAGTAAAGGGCAAATATTAGGTTTTGGGGGCTAAAGCGGAGTAATAAGTCATAATTAATCGCAAAAATGTAAAACGATTCGATTTAATCCAAGATATCAACACCCAAAGCAGCGATTACCGGAGTAAGTAGTAATCTTATCCGGAGTAAAGAGATAGTCATACAGGAGTAAAGCGATCTAGTTTAGGAGTAAAGCGATCTAGTAACCGGAGTAAAGCGATCTAGTAACCGGAGTGAAGCGATCTAATAGCCGGAGTAAACAGTAATGTTAAAGTCCATAAGTCATTGAAAAGTATAAATAAAACAAACCTTATAGATCTTATAGATCTTATAGAGATCATAGAATATACATATAAAGAATAGAGATATTATATAAATGTGGATTTGTGGATAACTGCAAGCAGTTACCCACGAACCCCACATAACAAACAATTGATTTTTTTCTTTTTTAATGAGCTTAAAAAACTAAAGCGATACGATGTCGAGTGATGGATATTTGTACATTTTTAAAAATGTATAGTACGATACAATTGTATAGTACGATACAACTCAAGGGGTCACATATGGAAACACCAACACAACAATTATATGGAGCACTTCAAATAGCCTACGACCATTTCAACGCTAACCTTTTTGACTACAGCTTGCCTCCTGTTTTGTTTACCACTCAAAGACAAAAAAGCGTGATGGGATATTTTGCTTGTAATCGGTGGGTTGATGCGAAAGGCGAAAAGTGTAGCGAAATAGCAATTAACCCTGCTTATGTGGGGAGGTCGGCTTTACTTGAGTTGTTACAAACGATCGTTCACGAAATGGTGCATTGTTGGCAATATGAACACGGCTCACCAAGCCGTCGAACTTACCACAATAAAGAATGGGCGCAAATGATGGAAGATATTGGTTTGATGCCATCAAGCACAGGCCGACCAGGAGGGAAAAGAACAGGCCAAAAAATCAGCGATTATCCAATACCAGGCGGTCTCTTTATCAAAGAATGCGAAAAATTAGTTAGGCAAGGTTTTGCGTTCCCGTGGGTTGATCGCTTTGCGGTGGCCACCGCTTCAAGTGTTGATAATCCATTACTTGGTGAGATAGTAGAATCTCTCGATCTCGATGACGAGCTAGCAGAACAGTTAACCGCTAATATAGATGAACTCATGGGCGAAGGGGTATTAGCTGAACCGGGAGAAAACGCAACAGTTAGCAAACCGAAAACACGATATACATGTCCCAATTGCAATTTAAATCTATGGGGTAAGTCAGGGTTAAGCGTTAGTTGTAATGATTGTCAGAAAGTATTGGTACAAAACAATAAATGAAGCTTTATTTGTGATTTTATGAATCGAAAGGCAATAAAAATGCAAACTAAACGCAATAGAAAAACAATAAAAAGACAAGAAAAAAGCAATAATAACATTGACAGTTGCTAGGAAAAAAACGATAATACATCCAGAAGTTAAGGCAATTAACTTCCAGTAACGCCCACTAGGGCAACAACCCGAAAGGATGTAAAACAATGTTTGTAAATGATGCTTTAAACCTACTTAATCTAACCTCTCCTGCTACACAAGCAGAAATCAAAGACGCTTATAAAAAAGCCGCTATTAAGTACCATCCAGACCGAAATACAGCAGGCGCAGAAATGATGAAACTCATCAATGCTGCTTTCGAATGCCTTAAAAAACTAGGCGACACAGTAGAAGCCAAAGAGGGCTTTAAAGCTACTGACGGTGCAGAAGATTACAGCGAGATCTTGAAAGCACTACACGAGCTAGACGGCTTAGAGATTGAAATCTGTGGTAACTGGATTTGGATCGGTGGTGAGACTCGCAAGCACAAAGACCGCTTAGGACGTAAAGAAGGTGGTTTAGGTTGCTTTTACTCTAAAAACAAAAAGATGTGGTATTACCGTCCTGCTGAATATAAATCACTTGGTCGTTCTAGTTCATCAATGGATGAAATCAGAGCAAAGTACGGCAGCGAAAAACCCGCTAAATCTGGTCGAAAAATTCTAGCAGCATAATTTGATAAAGGGGGGCGCAACGCTCCCCTAAGTAGGCAACATGAGAAAAGATATAAGATCCCTAAAGGCTTTAATAGTCCGCAAATCCTCTTTCTGTGGCTACTCGCTGCACCACGAAAACCCGAGTTATCAAAACCTTACTAGGTTAGAAGCTATCAAGGCAGAAGCAGCACAGCTAGAAATTACAAATCAAATGTCCGGCTTGCAAAAAATGGCTATCAATCACTGGGTTAATTCGCTAGAAAATCGATACCAGGGAGCGTTTGACGATGAATGTTGAAAAGGTTTGTGCTGAAAAGCTAGAAAAGGTTTGCGCTGTGCTCGGTGGTACGTGGCGCATGGATCATATTACATCAGCGAAAGAGCATCATTACGGGCTATATCTGTCCAACACAGCAGGGCTTTTTATCAACGTTCGCAATGGTGACAAAATTTGTAAATGGTCGCTGCTCTACAAGCATCCTAAATACAGCACTTTACAGACTGTAGAAACCATTGGGTGCAGCTTTAAAAACTCTGTTAATACCATTGTCGGAGCTATTAAAAGACGTTTGTTATCTCATACTGGCACTGCTTATGAAACGTTGCAAAAAGAGATAGAGAAAGCAGGAAAGGAGCGCAACAACAAAGAGAATCACGGCTATATCATGGCCGCACTTGATCGAGTGGTTTACCTAGACGAAAACAAACGTCATCACCATTACAGCAATGTAAAGGGCTACGATGTACAAAACGCTGACGGTCACACGGTCGCAAGGTTAGATAAAACGGTGGCTAGTGATTCATTTGACTTAAAGCTATCTGACCTAACAGCAGAGGAAGTGATACAGGTTTTAAACTTGGTTAGACCTAGCGCATTTAAAGGAGCGTAACGCATGGAATTGAGTATCAAAGAGTCTAGAAAGCGGTTTTTTATTATGGCAGGGAAAAGTTGTTTATCTACTGGTTTTAAATCGATGGAACTAGCAGAAACCGACTTGAAAAACAGACAGAGTTTTTACAAATATTGGGCTAACTCCATTGGTGTAAGTATTGAGAATACAGAGCCGATTGTGAAACATATCTGATAGATAAGCCTCCAAATGGGAGGCTTTTTTTGTGAGTCAGAAAGGAAATAAACAATAAAAATATTGACTGAAAGGTAGAAAAAAACGATAATAACCACGTCAGCAAAGATAACGCCCACTAGGGCAATAACCCAATAAGGATGATTGACATGAAATTATTCAATAAAGCTTTCGCTAATCTATTCACTGCCGCTGCTGTAAATTCACAATTAGAAAAAGGTAAGTCTTTCACCTATGAGATTCAATCTCTATGCGGTGATTACCTTTGCACTATCACTCTTGATAAGTCTGTATCATTTGCAGCATGTACCGCTTACATCGAGCTAACCAAAAACGGTTCGGTTTGTGACTCTGTTGATGGTCGTCCTTGTGCTTCTGTTGCTGACCTAAAAGACTTCTTGCGTACTTGTTTTGATGCTTGGAATGAGGAAAACCCTCAACCAGTAAGCACAGGCAAGGCGTTTATTGTTGGGTCTGATGGTGTTTCTCGACTTCTAGACCTGGCACACTTCAATAGTACTCAACCAGTGAGCGCACAAACTGGCAACCGTAACGCTCTAACTATCATCCGTATGCCCTATAAAGGTAAAGATTGTTTTACTATCGCTAACCGTAACGTTATGCCACAGGTAAACGTGTTCTTTCAGGTAGACTCAAGCCTATTTATTTCTGTAGAAAAACTACTTTGCAACCTTGGTGTTGCTAACAATGTTGTCTCAGTAAACCCTATCCGTAAGTGTGGCGAATCACAGGATTATGAAGTGATTTATAACATGCGAGAATCAACTGAAAGCCAGTCGGAATCCCTACGCAGCATTAAAGAGATAGAAAACGATAAGGGCAAAAAGAACGCTAATACTGATGTGTTTGCAAAGTACGGTTACACCAAAGAAAAATACAATAAATACACAATCATTCGTGATCGCAATGGCAAGGAGATTACACGTGTTTCTGGTGGTTCATGCAGTCATTTAGATGTGGAGTGGCTTATTACTTGCGCTTTGTTAGATGGTCGTAAGTTCGATAAACAGCCATGTGAAGCATACAAGCAATTTGAGGCGCTATCAGTGGATTCTAAGTTTCAGCTAGTTTTCCCTGGTACGGCATTCAATGCGATCATTGATTGTGTTAAATCGTCCGTACCAGGTAGTTACGATTGTGTAATCAAGGGCGAGCCTAAAACGTTAGAGTTTAACAAGGGTTGGACGAGTGCCAGTGTACGTACTGACTATGATTTCAACACAGAAGATCTAACAGTTGAAAAGATTCACGAGTGTTTAGACTGTGGTTTCAACGGTATTCAATACATTAGCAAGTCATCAAGAGACAAGTTTTTAAACATTGGAATCAAGGACGAACACGGTCGTTACCGTTTAACGCTTGACTGTTACGACAGCGGAAAACTAATCAAAAGTGACAGTGTGGTTACTATGTGGGATAGCGGGATTGTGGGACTAACTAAACAATTCATTCTCGACTTGTAATTTAACCAGGCTGCTCGATGGAGAGCAGCCTATTTAACTTGTAACGCCCACAAGGGCAACAACCCGAAAGGATGAAAACTAATGGCAATAACTACTATAAAATCACATGCTTCTCCTAGTTGCTGTGATACGTTTTTTGTCGATGCTATGCGCACTAAACCAAAAATGCAGGACGGGAAAAGTATTCGAAAAAGTTGTATTAGGTTTAGAAATCGCCTCGATTTGGCTTTGTTTTTAATGGAGTTTCGAGATTGGCGAAAATCTAAAAACGTATAGGTGAAGTAGCGCTTTCAGCTATGTTTGAGGGCGCTTAAATATATAACAGATATTGAAGGTAACAATATGAAACAGGTTCAGTTAGCAGGCGACTTCGAAAAGCCTACTGTTGGCGATTTCGTAAAAATGGCTAATCTAGCTGCTAGCAATAAATCAGTAGATCTTTTTGAGCTACATACTTTATTGGGAATTGGTGGGCGTAGTTTTCGCAATTGGATAGCAAAATCTGATGTTAATCCAGAGGCTAAATCATCCGTCCCTTTTTGGGCTTTTAACATTGTTCACGCTATGGCCAACGGTAAGCCATATGTAAAACCACTTAGTGTTGATTGGAAATCTCGCATTGACTCACAACTGATTATGACTGCGGAACAATATCAATGTCCGATTGCTGATGTACTAACAGATTTTGTTGGGAAAAAATCAATAACCGGTTTAACCAGGCAGGAGTTGGCCAAAAGGGTAGGAGCTGATAGTAATTGGTTAAGCATTCAGATTCGCGAAGCAAAAATAACGTTTGGTACATACGCCAATATTTTGCTTCTTTGTGGCGTTCCAGAATACATGATATTTCCAACAAACGAGAGCTCAGACCTATCATTTATAGAGCCTAAGAGGGAAACGGATGTGATTGCAGACACTTACATGTATAACGAGAGTTTGACTATTCGTACCAGTGATAAGATCGAGCGCTACCCACAAAAAACAGGCGATGGTAACGAAATCGTAGTTGTTTATGTTGACGAGGTTGAATTCAAAGGCGCAGGCAGTAAGTGGTCTAAACAAGGCTTTCGTTGGGCTATTGTAGAACCTCACTTAACCGAAGAAGAGATCAAAAACTGGTTACTCAATAACGGCCTTTCTACTGTACCGTTTCTTAGGGGGTAAAGCCGTGGATTGGACTACATACCTAAAACTGGCATCACTGGCCGTTGTCTTTGGTTTGTCTGTATTTGTTTTGTATGGTCAGTTTAAATCTCAGAACGAGTTTGAGCCAATGGCTTTGATTTATTCGCTTATCGTAAATGTGTTTGCTTTTAGCTTTGCAGCCTATTTAATCACTAACACGTTTATTGGTGATGCGATTAGAGTTATTTGATGAATGAGGGGAATAAAAGTGGATAAAAAACTAGCCCGTCAAGAGGCGCTAGATTATGTGGCAACATCATTGCTCAATGTAGCGCTAGATGAAATAAATACGATTATTGAAAACACCGAGTCGTTTGAGGAACTAAGAAAATCATTACTTGAAGCCTCTAAAAAGAATGACTCTCTAATGAGAAGTGATCTTAAGGGGTAAAGAGATGTCGAAAATATCTTTTAATAAGTATCAAAAGTTTGCTGTATGGGCTTCATTGTCAGCCTTGTTTATGTCTCTTTGTAGCCTCTATGTTGGCGATCTATCTTGAGAAGGAAATTAGCCATGAAATCAGTATTTGAACCACTTAACGCCCTTCTGTTTTTTTGTATGGTTTTGATTACATTGCTATTTAAGCCCACTGTAACTCAAACAGTATTCAAGCCAGTGATAGACAGTAAACGAAGCCTTTTGGTTAAACTGCGCTTCTTGAGTAAGTGGTTTACTAAGCAAGTGCCATATTTTGCACCTTTTGTATTGTCGGTGTCTGGTTTGGTTTACATGCTATTGGGTGGTGTAGAGGCAGTGGTATCCGTCCTGATTATATGCGCTCTACCAGTGTTGTTACCAACTCCAAGCAATCTATAGGGGAATCGAGCATGGCATTGATGCAAAAGAAAAAAATCAGGCTTGTGAAAATTTGTTGTTTGGTGTTGGTAGTTGTGGCCGCTATTCATATTCTTATCGATGAAGTAGTTAAGCGCACAACCCAAGATCTAGAACAGGCGTTTCTTAATTTGTCTACAGGCGTTTCTGATGCACTTGATTTTGGAAAGATGGACGCGTCAAGTTTTTCTATAGAAGTGGCATATGAGAATGGATATATATCACCAATTGCTTATGACACTTATACAAAAACTGATCTTATAACATTAACATACACAGATAGTTCGGTTGTCCTAGAGTCTAAAGTTGACTTTGAGGGGTTCTGTGATAATCACATGGTTACACTTTCGTTGTCAGGTACAGAATGTTCAAAGGTTGGGGGGAGTCTTAAATTGTCAACCTTTTCTGGTTCTAAGTTGAAAAAGTGATTTTTTAAGCAATAAGCCTGAGATTCCTTGGCAATACGGAGTGTGGTAAGTTGAGGGCGATATGCTTGTAAATCTGTAATAAAATTACACACGTAAAGGCGCTTACAATGGCAAGGTAAAATGCACTTTTTGAATATTTAGAGGAACAAATGCAGTGAAGCAGGCAAAATAATGCTAAAACCAGGCGATTTAACATAATAGCCACATCACGAACCAAAAAATGTAGGTGCAATTTAGTAATGTTGCTTTTTATCCTGGTTTACTAGCTAAAGTTGCTAACTTGATAAATTCATATAGCTTTTGTAGACTGACAGAGCCAACCTAATAAACTTTTGTTTACATCAAGTACTAATCCAAAGCCGTCTATTTCATGGGCGGCTTTTTATTGTTATCTAGGGCGAATAGATATCCTACGATGTGCAAGTTTTGACCTTGTTTCTAGTGGTCGCGTTTTCCCCTCATTTGTTCATGGCTGCTTTTACGCGCTTGACGGTTGAACGTCCTTTACCTGTAAATTCTGCGGTTTGGTTGATAGAGCGGCCATGTTCCAAGCTAGTTACAATATCTGAGTGCTTTACCAGAAAGTCGTCAGTGCTGACCGTAGTTCCTTTTGGCCGACCAAACTTACCGCTTTCGCGTTGCGTTAGCTCGATGCCACGCTTAGACGCTGCGAGTCGTTTTTCTTCATACTTCCAACGGCCTGTAACAATGAATCGTTCCGCTTTGTTGAACGGTTCATGGTTGTTAGTCAGCTTGGTAAATTCTGCTTTCAATCGCTTCAATGATTTACCATCAAGTACCAGGTATTCTGTGTGTGAGCCAATGTTAGCTAACTGATTGTTGTAACGATGAAAAACATACTTTTCAACGTGACCACAATTCGCAACTTTGCGCAAAATAGTGCTTTTAAGTACGGCTTTGCCTGTGGCTTTTTCTAGATCGAGTACCGTTTCTTTCAACCGTTGTTCTGGCTCTCTCGATGTTCTCCCAACTTTGTGAATAACGCTGTTATCCTCTAGTTGGTACTCAAACAGATACAGTGACGCTTTGAGAATGGCTTGCTGACGGTGCGCCTCAATTTCTAGCCATGCTCGATGTCGAGTCCCTTGTTCAATGGCTTCGCGCAATGTGTGAACGCGCATTTGTAAGGTGTTACGCATCCACTGGCTAAACCCTAGTAGCGGTAAGCTACCAAGGATAGTTCTTGCGGTATCGGTGAAGATAAGGTTATCTGTCCAGTCGTCACGGCTAAGCAGTTCTCGTTGGGCTGTACGTGTAAAGCGATGCAATCCAGACTTCCAGTGTTGAAACACGTTGGGCGACTTGCTATCCGCTTGATAGCCGTCTTTTAAAGCGTTGATGATCTCTAGCGAATAGTTGAGGTGAAAGTGATGCCAAGCGGGAATTTGCGGGATCTCATTCAAAGACTCTTTACAGGTTTCACCATCATGGCGAAAGTGAGCCGCCTTAGTTTTGCCTTTTACAGCAATTAACGGACAGTGACAGAAAGGACAGGCCAAGTGGCCTTTTCCTGATTTCTGCGAGTAGATGTGATGAAAGTTTCCTTGTGTATCTTTGCCAAGGCTTAAATATACAGACATGTATCACCATACTTTTTTGAACCTAGTTTGATTGTAGTTTATATGGGTTCAAATAAGTGTGCAAGTTTTGACCTTGTTTCTAGTGGTCGCGTTTTCCCCCAAAGCCAGTACAGTCATGTGGTTCCATAACCGACACAGCTCAAAGCCGTTGTGTGTTTATTTCTGACTCTACGAGGAAAATACACATATTCCTAAATCAAAATCTAAGGCTCACAAAATTATTTACTATCAAAAAAATGCTTGTAATGCTATCACGTATTTGATAGTATTAACTCATGGTCATAAACGACCTAGTTCTTTAACAATGTGAGGTGGTTATGAGTGAGGGCAACAACGATACTCCTGTCACATCTGAGCTTGAAAAGGCACAGGTAAGGCAAATTAACTCAGAGATACGCTTAAAGACGTTTGGTTTTTGCCAACGCTGGCTTATAATCTGGTTAACTATTGGCGGTTTCATCAAATTAGACATAGCTAAGGAGGTGATTTCATGGATAAGTGGATAGAAAATCACATGATGCTGACTTCTGTCGTTATCATGGTTTCCGGTTTAACTTTAGGTTTCATCCTCTTCTAAAGTAAGCCCCGTCAGGGGCTTGTTAACATTCAGAATTAAATGCACCCAAACGATAAAAAACTCAAACTAATCCTAGAGCACCTTTTTAAACGAGAGGAGCAAAGGCAGTTAGTAGAAGCCGTTTTAAAAGATAAAGTTTCATCGGTTTATGAGGCTGAAAAGCGGTTTGGAATCTCACCTAATACTGGAACCCGACACATAAAAAAGTACGAGAGTCATATCGAGTATTTGAAGAGTATAGGTTTCAAGTTCTAACAATCAATCACCTCACTAGCCCACTGTTTACAGTGGGTTTTTTATTAACTAAACGAGGGGAAATGAGCATGGTTAAAAATGGTCAAAAAGTACAGGTTTGCATTGATGGTGAACCAACTAAAAGCGCGGTAGTTTTAGAGCGTATTGAGCGTGACTATGGGGTTGTTTATGAGGTTCAGCTAGAAGGTAGCAATGAAACAATGATCGTTAACGAATCACAATTGCAATCGAACCTTAAGGCCGTGTTTGTTGAGTCTGATGTTTCGCAACTGAAAGACGCACCTATTGGAGAGTCAATTGCTGCAAACGCATCGTTTAAAGTCATGCTTAAGCAAGACAGCGAATCGTAGAGGGAATAGAGCATGGCATTCATAGAAGACGTTGAAGTGTCGCTACTAACAGAATCTCATGTGGTTGAGCACATTAAAGGCGTTGAGCTTGAGATTGTTAGCAACAAGCTTATAGCGCACACAGAAACAGAGTTAAAGAATTTGCACACTCATAAACTCAAGCTCTCTTATGAAGCAGCAGAGGCGCTTTACATTAAGCTTGGCCAACGACTTAAAACGGCGCAAGAATTGGTTGAAGACGATTTTGCAATCATCACCGAGTAACGGGGGAAATGACCCCTTTTGCAGAGAGAATGGGCTGATGTAGTGCGGGAACACTACACCAACCCTGCCAACAAAGACTAAACAGGAGTCATTCATGGCGGCATGTAATTTAACTCACAATGAGCTCGCGAACAATCTTGCTCGTCACCTAATGGGTGAAAGTCGAATGGTATGGGAAGACCTACCCGCAGGTAAAAGCGGCTCGGTTAGACCTGACGTATTCACAATCGAAAAAAGCTTTGCGAACCCTAACCCTATTTCTTACGAAATTAAAGTTAGCTTATCGGACTTTCGTTCTGACGTTACTAAGGCAAAATGGAAAAGCTATCTAGATTTTTCTTACGGGGTTGTTTTTGCTGTTCCGAAAGGATTAATCACTAAAAAAGACATACCTAACGGATGCGGCCTAATCACATTTAATGGTGAATTTTGGAACACTGTTAAGCGTCCAACACTTCACCCTGCCAAGCTAAATGATGAGCTTTTATTGAAACTACTCATAGCTGGCAACCAAAGACAAACGCAGCCAGAAATTATTCAGCCTCGTGAGTTTGATTCTTACAAGGAACATGAGAAGTTACGCAAAAAATTTGGCAAAGACATTGGTTCTAAACTTCATTTCATTGAGAAGTATCCCTCAATGAAAAAAGAGTTGAATGATATGCGACGTAGTTTCTCAAAGCTTTTCGACCTCGACCTAGATCACTGGAGCTTTGAATCTAGTGTTCGTTGGCATATTGAACAGTTGGAAATAATGGCTAATGAGAATGAGAGAAAAGCGGCTATAGCTAAAGAACTTGGAAGCCTATCGAATGACATAGAACGTAGGTTTAATTTGGTTATTGACAAATACACGTCTTAACGGGGGAAAAGAGCCCTTTTGCAGAACTGCAAAAAACAGGAGAAATAGAGAATGCTTAAATCACTGAAATTAAAGTTACAAGGTAGTGAAAAAGTGCGCGAGTTCTTTGAAGACGAGTTGGTGAACCTAAAGGTGATCGTTTGTTTATCCACTGTGGCGACTTTTTTGATGTTTATATCCGCGCTGTTTGCAGATAGAGGTTTTTATGAATCGACTATTTACTGTGGTTCGTTAGCTGTGCTGTCTTTTATCGGGTATCAATTCGCCAAATGGCAAAAATCAAACAAGTAGGGAAGTGATGGATTTTTCAAGACTAAGTGAGCTAACACGCTCTCACAATCCCAACCGCAAAGCGGTTGAAGTAAATCAACCAAGTATCAACTCCTTAAATGGTCGTGATGTTGCTACATTGAACAGTGAAGAAAGTGCAATTTTTGAGACTTTAAAAACACATGGTCGTAAATTTGGTGTCTCTATCACAGTAGTGAGCGAAGCACCGAAAGAAGAATTGGAACGAGCAGTCTCTCGTCAAGAATACGATGAAATTATTGCGCGTTGGCCGTCTCGAATTACCATCACAACAAGCTAGGGGCAATTCGTGAAGATAGTATTTATTTACGTAGTTAGTATTCTTACTTGGTTAGCATTAGCAGTTTGGCATCTAGAACCAGGAGGAGTATTTGAAACTTTCGATAGTGTGCGCCATTTTGGGCTAGGGTACTGGCTAGGTGTGTTCTTTTTGATTGTTTCGTTTGGCATCCTGGTCTTTTTTCTTCGCAGAGATGTAAGCCGGTTTATCGAAAGTAAGCTCAAGGAAAATAAATAGGAGCACTACATGGCGCAGTTATTTGGGTGGCTATTTGGGTGGATATTTGGAATCTTTATTGGCGGTGGAATGTGGTTGATTCGGTTCTTGTATGAGCGAGTAGCCAAGGTTTCGCGAAAGCTCTATGAAGCGGCAATGCAAAAGAAACTAGTAGGCATACTCTCTGTCGTTTTGTTTGGTTTACTCGCTTTTGCCTGCCATTTGTACTTCATCAATGTAGATGAGTTAGTGGGGGGGGAGTTGATTAGCTTTATGGGGGAGGTACTTTATTCACTGCATAAACTGTTAGCTTTCGGTTTGATCTTTGTCTTCTCGGTCTTTTCATTTGCTTGTGTTTTGGGGGTAGGAAATGTTTCAAAATAAAATGGTTATCTTCTTATTGGGTTGGTTTGGCTGTGGGCTTGTCTTATTTGTGGCGTTGATAAGTGGCGGGGCGGCTTTCATGCTTAATAATGATGAAAGTGGACTGGCGACATTTGGGACAATTGTAGGTGCAATTGCTGCGGTTTTGTGTGTCCTGGCCATTCCCATGATCATATACAAAACTTACAAAGCCATGCGTACTAAGAGAGTAAGGTAGCGTTATGGCAACCGTATATAAATTAGAACGTTCTATTGGTTATGTTGATAATGAAATCATCGAAATGACTGCTGACCTGGTAGGTTGTGAAGTATTCAATTATTCAGATGGTTCAAAACAGTTTACTAGAGTTGTCTTAGGAAAGCGCATTGCGCAGTCACCAAGGCTGAGTGAAGATGAATTGACCATTTTTTGCGTGGCTCATTTTGATAAGTATCAGATACATTATGATAAGTATTGTGACTTCCTCATTGAAGGAGAATCAGAGGCAATGCCTGTGTTACCCAAGTTTTGGCACTAACTCTAGAACATTTAACGAGATAGTAAGCATGTGCGCTATTTTAATGCAGCAAAGCGATAACCTTTGAAGGTCGATGTGAAAACGTCGGCCTTTTTTATTCGGGCAAGGTGCGAGGTGAGATTGACAGTAGGGGGATGTATATCGCTCGCAGTTAACAACTTGACAAGCGCTTATAATTTAGCAATACAGCGTCACTGGATGGAACAAAGCCATTGTGTGCAGTAGCTTTAAAGGTCTGTCAGTGTGGGATGTTCTGGCGGTTTCGCTTCGCTTATCCCTGCGGGGCTTTTCTCTGCAAAACTAAACTCTTGTTAGTCTGAAAAGCTTGTAAAATCAAATTTAATATGTGAATTAATTCACAAATCAAATGATTCACCATATTTATTGAACCAATATCTTAAAAATGACACGGTTTTATAAATGATTGAATTAAAAGTAACTTAGTTTTTATACATCATTAAAAGTGATGACTGTCAACAAGGTACTGCGTCATGTTGCACATCTTGCAGTATGGCCTTTCTTTTTATAGAGTTCAGATACTAAATAAAACCCGTAATAAAAATGGGTTAGTACACAACGTACAGGTTGGCTCTTTAACATCTTATCTGAGAAACACTGAATGACAGTGTAGCTTGCTATCGGCTTAACTAAGCAAGCTTATTTATCCCCAAGCTGTAGGGTAAGTGTATTCTCAAAAAATCAGACCAAATCAAACTAAACTGCACTAACTCGCTATTACCATAATCAAGCGCAGTACAGAGAAAGCGAACGCCTAGTTGCTAATCTATCTAATGCAATCTCCTACCTCTTATTTGTAAAAATTCTCAATCGTACACTTCATGCACAAAAACACTATCAAAACGGAATAAAAGCCGATATGATAATGCTGTATCAAAACGGATTTGATAACGAAATGAAAAGGAGAGTAATCGCAAGAATATTGCTCATTTTCAAAGGGTGTTGTGTGGATTGATCAGAAATGAATGAAATGATGTGCCTTATATCGCTTAATTTTGGTAATAGTCAGATAAACTAAACAGTTTGGAATTATCAGACTAGGTGATTGAGTGAACTATTTATATCGACGATTAGCACACAATGAATTAGCAAATCATAAATTAGATGATTATGAAGTGGCTTTTATGGACGTTGAAGATTATGAATCAGGTTTGACTCCTGAGCTAGACAAGATGATCGACAGCCTGAATTACGGTGACACAGTTGATTTTGAGTCTATGGCCGAACTAGGTATAACCGCAGAAACCATTCTTAATGTGCTTGAGCAATTAGCTGAAAAGCACGTTTCTATACGATTCCAAAAACATGACTTACTGATAGAGCATCATCAAATAGAAAGTAGTGTAAGTATCCTTAAAGCTTTCTATGAGGCGGGGCTTGTTAATGAAAGTGGGTTTGAGTCATTCCAGGAAAGAAAGAAGCTAGATCAAGCTAGAGAGGCGGCGGTATTAAAAGGAGATCGCTTAGAAAAAGCGTTATCCATTACTAGGGCGCATCTTATCGAACGGGTAGAGCCTAAACAATTGGCTAAAGTGCATGGTGTTGGGATTGCTACCGTTTATCGGTACATCAAAAAGTACACAGCACAAGTGCAAATGGAGATTAAAGATAATGGCGAGTAGAGGGGTTAATAAAGTTATTTTAGTTGGCAACCTTGGTTCTGATCCAGAAGTTAGGTTTATGCCGTCCGGTGGGGCGGTGGCCAATATCACAATAGCTACGTCTGAATCGTGGCGAGATAAGGCGACGGGTGAGCAGCGAGAAAAAACGGAGTGGCATCGAGTCGCCTTGTTCGGAAAGCTTGCCGAGGTAGCAGGGGAGTACCTTCGAAAAGGTTCACAGGTTTACGTGGAAGGTCAACTACAAACCCGTAAGTGGCAAGACCAAACTGGACAAGACCGGTACACAACAGAAGTTGTGGTGCAGGGGTTTAATGGTGTGATGCAAATGCTTGGTGGTCGTCAAGCTGCAGGACAAAAACCGCAAGCGCAACCTCAACAGGGAGGTTGGGGGCAGCCTCAACAGCCTATGTCACAACCTAGTGATGAGTCTTTACACCCAAACAACCGTGAACCTAATAATAGTGGGCGTCAACTAGCACAGCCCCAATACAACGAGCCTCCAATGGATTTTGATGATGATATTCCATTCATAGATGAATATCGTCGTCACCGTCCTCTTGGTCACTGTGTTTGATAGACATGATGACAAAATTAGGTTGGAGGAATTTATAACGAGAAGTAACAAGAAAGTGGGTCGGTGAATGAAAAGGGTCAAAGTCTGTTCATTCACCTAACTCTACAACTGACCAAACCGAAGTGAGAGCTATGACAAATGATACCGCACCAAATGGCTTATTTGTAGGAAATGATTTAAGTGATATTCAGAAATCATTGTTTAATGACTTAGATCTAACAGAAAAACAATTTTTCAGTTTCTATATGTACTCAAATGGGTTCAGTGATAAGCAAACAGCGATTATGGATAACACGACAGCCGATAACATCAAGTATCACCTTTCTGTTATCACGAAGAAGCTAGAATGCAACAGTCGTGCAGAATTAAGGATTATTTACCTTAACCGCATAATGGCGGCTCAAATGAGAATGTTTGCTAGATTAAGCTCTGCTGAAATAGCAAAACTAAACTAAACAAAACTCAAAAAAACAAAAGCCTTGCCCTATTAAGCAAGGCTTTTTTTTGCCTAAAAAACCTGTCACTACCCTTTTCGGTAGTAACGCGCTGATCAATAAACATTTTAAAATAATCGAAACGATTTAACACGAATCGTTTGGATCTAAAAGAACCAAAAAATATGAAAAATACAAATTCAGAAGAACAAGCAGAAATTACGGTGCAAGTAACCCTCAAAGGGGAACGCGCTAGACGTTTTGCACAAAGCGTTAAGACTTCTGGTCGTTCTAACCGTGGAGAGGCAAAGATTCGCCTTGAACACAGTTTAGATAATTTCAGTTCCTTAGCTGCAGTGGATCATGCAGTAGCTAGAAACTAACTCTTTTGCTCTTTAACAACTTGAACCATGAACGACTAAGCGCATTGATTTTTAATGCGTGAGATCACTCCGAGCTCCAGTGACGGAGGACAGTAATTCACTGAAATAGACCTTATTCACCTCTTTGGCGACCGGGCAGTGCGACCTATAGATAATGGAAGTACGTTTGTTGGTATGGCTTAACCGAGAGTATGACCCACTATGTGAATAAGCCCCGCGAGTCTCGGCGGTGAGGTAGAGGCAGTTGTCTTGCCTGTATACAGGCAAACAACCAAAAACCACCAAAATGAGGTGGTTTTTGTTTGTTCAATAGAAGATTAAATTTAGGTAATGCTATGAAAAATAGAAATGTTTTAGGTAAAGATAAGTCTACATCCAATGTAAAGAATGGATTGATTACTCTTGCCACATTAGGGGTGTTGGTACTCTCTTCCGACGCGTTAGCGGCCAGTGGCGGCTTAAGTAAAGCTACTGATACAGTGCGAGAAATTCAAACGTGGTTGTATACGGTAACTGGCATTGGTTGTATGGCTAACATTAGTTATTTAGGCATCATGGCCAAGTTGGGTAAAAAGCAGTGGGCTGATGTGATTGTAAGTATCGGCCAAACGGCTCTATTAGGTGCGGCAGTCGCTCTTGGTACTTGGGCGTACGGGTTGTTTGCATAATGAGTAGCGACAGTGAGAAAACCTTATACCCAAGCTACAACTCACTGTCACGTAAGCCCTTAATGTTCGGGGTTCCAGTAATTGCATTTGTAGTGTTAACGCTTCTGATATTGGTTACTGGAGTTTTCGGTTTCATTCTATTTGGTATCTACAGCTTAATTGTCCCTATTTTTCTTATTGCGTGTCTTATCGGGATTCGCTTTGAATGTGCGGAAGATTCAAGGGCGGTGGAGTGGATGAAGTGGGACTTTAAAGGGTGGTTAGACAGGTTGAAATGTCGCTCTAATGTTACATCGTTCACATCCAATGTGGATCATTTGAAATCACAGGAGGCGGTTTTACGTGAATGGCTTAAACACAATTCCACTACAACAACGGATACCTAATTATGGCTATCCAATAAGCAAACACATTAGCTCTCTTGATGACGGCAAATTGATGGCCACCATTCAGTTAGAGGGGATACCTTTTGAATCTGAATCAAAAAAGTCGCTTGAAGCGGCTTTTTTGACAGTAAGAGGGGTGTTTAACCAACTGGCTACTAAATACGGGGGGCGACTTGCTGTTTGGACGCATATCGTTAAAACAGAAGATGAGTTGAGCACCAAGTATGATTTTTCTGGTAATCAGTTTATGCAGACACTCTCTGATAAATATATCGGGTCTTTTTCTGGTTCTACCTTTTTTAGCACTAGCTACTACATCACATTAGTTTATCAGTACGATGAAGCATTAAACCTCGCAGTGAACGAATTTGAAGAGGTATTGAGGACTGTGACTACACAACTAAAGCGTTTTAACAGTCACATGCTTGGTGTTAATGACGATGGTAGTAGCTGTAGTAATGTTGAGTTTCTATCCCAATTGCTAAATAACAATCGTCGGTCTATTCCGATGGTTGAGAACAAGATCAAAGATATTATTGGCCATAGTGACTGGCACTTTGGTTATGACACTTTGGAAATTCGCAATGCAGACACCCAAACAAGTAAGTATGCGGTGTTTTACGAAGTGGATTCTATGCCCGCTACAACTGAAATGGGGATGTGGGATTTCCTACTGACACAACAGTGTGAGTTTGTTATTACTCAATCTATGTTCTTATTCAAAGCGCCCAAGACTATACGTATTCTTGAAGAGCAAATGAATCAGATAGAATCGACAGACGCAAATCACACTGAGTTACTAGAGCTTGAGATAGCTAAAGATGCTGTTGTTAGCGGCAACGCATGTTTTGGAGATTATCATTGTTCAATCGCTGTATTTAATGAAGACCAAGCGCTTTTAGTTAAAAAAGCCTCTGAGTTTGCAGGTGAGTTTGGCGCAAGAAATACGTTGCTTAAGCGTTCTAACTTGAAATCGGCTTTTTCGTTTTTGTCTGCATTACCGGCTTCTAAAGAGCGTATTACCCCATCACCAAGAACAACTGCTAATTTAGCCTCTACTTTCTCTATTCACAATTACAGTAAAGGTAAGCAGTACGGAAACCCAATAGGAGACGGGACAGCGTTGATGCCATTAAAAACGCTGTCAGACACCATATTTCACTTGAACTGTCACGCCTCTGAACCTGGTAAAAACGTGGTCGGCAAAAAATATGCGGGTCATGTGATGCTGCTTGGAGCAAGTGGTGCGGGTAAGACAACGACGGAAGGTGTTTTGGTTGGTTTTTTGACGCGATGGAATCCTCAAATATTCGCTATAGATTATAACCGTTCAACTGAATTATTCATTCGGGCTTACGGAGGGCAATACTTCTGTTTCGATGAGGGGGTTGATAGTGGCTTAAATCCCTTTCAGTTAGAAGATACGCCAAGTTTGAGAAGTTTTTTAAATCGTCTCTGTTATCGCCTTTGTTCAAACAATGAAGGTTTTTTGTCTGAACTGGAAGAAATGGAAGTTAAGGCGGGTATAGATTCCGTTATGCTTCTTGACCATGAACATCGTGGATTAAGTGCGCTCTTGAGTACCATTCAACAGCCGAGTTTACGAGCTCGACTATCTAAATGGTGTCACAGTGAAGGGGGGCAATATGCTTGGTGTCTCGATTCTCCACTAAACAAGTTTAATCCTGAGACAATGGATAAAATTGGTTTTGATACTACATTGTTGCTTGATGACGGTGGCCATCCTGCGTGTGAGGCCGTCTTAGCTACTTTGTTTTATATAAAAGAACTGATGCAAAAAGAGGGACGTTTACTTTGCACCATCGTTGAAGAGTTTTGGATGCCTGCCAACTACCCACTGACTCAAAACCTAATGAAAAAAGTCTTAAAAGCCGGTCGCTTAAAAAGTGAGTTCATGATTTTGAGTTCTCAGTCACCAGAAGATGCAATAGATTGCAAAATCTTTGCTCCTATTGTTCAGCAGACGGCAACCAAAATATTCCTTCCTAATCCTGATGCTGAGTTCGAGTCTTATCAAAAATGTGGGCTGTCTTACACCGAGTTTAAAGAATTATCGTTGCTAGACAAGCAATCGCGAATTTTTCTGGTTAAGCAAAGTCACAACAGTTGTTTCGCACGTCTCGACTTACACGGATACGACAACCATCTTCCAATTATTTCCGGTACTACTGAGGATATTTCGCTCTGTGAGGAAATTCGCCAGGAGCATGGCGATAAGCCTGATGTATGGATTCCGTTATTGCTTCAAGCCATTAAAGAGAGAGAGGAGAAAAAAAGTGAGAAAGTATCTAATAGTTCCGGTGCTACTTCTAACACCAGTAGTTAATGCTACCGGCATTCCTGTCGTTGATGGTGCAGCATTAATGCAAATGGTGACAGATAATATTCAAAGGGCGGCACAGTGGGCGAAAGAAGCCGACCAATGGGCGAAGTCTAACGGGTTGAGTGTTGATCAGATTAAAGAGTACAAAGCTCATGCAGACCATTACCAACGAATGGTTGAGGGGCATTACTCTTTTGAAGATTTAGTCAATGATCCAATACTAAATAACGTGGCTGAAATGCAGGGGTGGCGAGAGCTATACAACACGATTGAAGACATTGAAGAGTTGAGAGCCCGATTTAATATTGATCGCGGGGATGACCGCTTTGATGATTTAATCAAAAAGTATGAGCTTGTTGACCGCTTTTATAAGCGTACATTAAAGCGTAATGACTCGTTACAAAAGCTGCTAGAACAGTTCAACACAGCAGATACCCCTGCTGCAAAAGCAGATCTAGCGAACGCGATTGCCTTTGAGCAGACCAAAATCAAAAATGACCAGGAAATGTTAGCCTCCTTGCAAAGCATCCAAGAAGAGCAAGCTAATATCCGTCATGCGGCTGAATCACGAAGAAAAATTGATCAGCTTTTTGGTGATGGCATACCTCGTAAATAGGTGAGGCTATGTTTGAAACTCTCTTTAATTTTCTAGACGAAGTAATAACTAAGAATATCTCTGAAATGGTGGTGGTGTTTGCACAAATGCTATCGCCATTTATGGGGGTATTGGTGGTAACGTTTTTTTGTTACATGGGGTATCAATCTCTCTATGACGGGCAGAAGGATATATATAAGGAGTACTTCAAGGCGATTATTTCATTAGCGTTGTGTGCGTTTGTGGCGTTTAACACTGAGTGGTATCAAGCGAATGTTGTCCCTATCGTGTTGTATATGGGAGATGATTTTGCAGTAGGGTTGCTCGGTGCGGAAGCAGGGAGCAGCGCAGCAGCGTTACAAGCGATTACAAACTCGATGCTTGAGCAAAACGGTATGATATGGGACACCATTGATGTAAGTGTCACTGATGGGGATAGTATCGTACATTTCTTTCTGGCTACCGGCTTGATCATCATTTCATTTATGGGTTTTCTGCCTTTCATTGGTATTAGTACGGCTTACTTAATGGTTGCCAAAATCATGGTTAGCTTTTTGCTAGTGCTTGCTCCCCTTTACGTCATGTTCGGCTTCTTTCCTGCAACAAGAAGTATGTTTAAAAGTTGGACAGGGCAAGCATTAAATTATGTGCTCTTATCCGTAATTTACCCAATAGCCTTCAACTTGTTTTTACAGCTTATTCAAGTCGCGGGGTTAGATGGAAACATCACTGCTACATCAGTATTGCTGACGTTCATCATTATGTTTGCATTGATCCTTCTTGCGACACAGATTCCAACCTTTACCTCTGCCTTATCTGGCGGCATTGGCATTAATGGTTTAGTGGGTGGTATTGGTGCAACGGCCGATAGCGCTTTAAACACGATGGGGAATATTTATAAAGGGGGTGAAAAAGGTGTGGGTTTGGCCAAACAAGCGAAGCAATGGGCGGCTGATAAAGGCAAAGGCAACATTTCACCAGGTTAAGCTATGAACAAAATTAAATGCGTTTTCATTACTTTAATAGTGGCGACTTTAACAGCCTGTTCAAGTTCGCCACCAGAACCGATACAACCAGAAGGGGAGCGATTCCCTGTGAACCCTGCGAAAGTTTTAGTTACTGATTTGGAGTCATAAATGGGCGATTTGGAAAAAGCTTTTTCTAGTAACAGGGAAAAGATGCAAGCGAAAGACAGTAAAGAGGTGAGTAACGCTGCCAAGTCTTTGATCGAACAAAAAATGAAGTTCGAAGAGGATAGGGTAGAGCTCGCTAAATCTGATGCAAAGAAAGCATGGAAAGTAGCGGCAGGCTTTGGGGTTGTGGCTATCTTATCTATTGGGGCTGTAATTGGCCTAACCCCCCTAAAAACAGTTGTTCCTGTAATGATTTTGGTAGATAGCCTAACGGGGCAAACTAAAATTATCGACTCTTTAGAAGACTCTAAAGCGGTTAGCTATGGTGAAATACTTGATAAGTATTGGACAAAGCAGTTTGTGATTTATTACAACAGCTACGATTGGAAAACGGTACAGAGTAATTACAATGCCGTAGAACTTATGTCTGACAAAAGTGTATTCACTCCCTATAGCAAAATGATGCAAGGGAAGAAATCACCGGTTGAAATACTTGGTGATACGAACAGTATTAACATCAAAGTTACGTCTATAACGTTCTTACCCTCTTCGCAAGAAGACAATATGGTTGCTCAAGTCTCTTTTGTTCGTGATGTGGTTGATGGTAACGGTGTGACAGCACAGAAATATAAACCAACGTCATGGGAAGCCACATTAACCTTTGATTATTTAACGGACATTACGACGGAAGAAGAACGTCTTATTAACCCGTTAGCGTACCGTGTTACATCCTATCGAGAGGACATTGTAAGCCAATGAAAAAACTAGCAGCATTATTTACCCTGATGCTTGCTACCACATCAATTCATGCCGCAATTCTCCCTACACCAAAACCCTACGACTACCGTATGACTGAGGTTTTATACAACCCTTTCAATGTTACAAACATTAGAACCGGAGTTGGAACAATCACAGTGATACAGTTAGAGCCTGGTGAGAAAGTAATCAATGAGAAAAACGGTTTGATGTTAGGTGATGCAGCAGCTTGGGGATTTGACATTATCAATAACAGCATCTTTTTTAAGCCTACTGTTATCAACCCTGATACTAACTTGATTTTAACTACGAATAAGGGGCGAACATATACCTTCGATTTAATGGTAGATGATTACCCTCATTTTATGGTGAAGTTTCGTTACCCAACCCCTCCAAAGAAAAAGAGTGAGCCTGTTAAACCGACAGTTCCTTGTTTTGATGGGACTGTAAATTATCAATACGAAAAGTGGGGCGATATGGAAATATCACCCACTTATATGTGGGATGACGGTCGTTTTACTTGTTTAAAGTTTAATGAAGCGTTTGAACTTCCTGTGATTTACCAAGTGCTCGCTGATGGTTCAGAGTCGTTGATTCAATACCACATGAGCAAAAATACAATGGTTGTTCACGGTGTTTCAAAAGAGTTTCGTTTAAGACTTGGTGAGCTCGTGTTAGGACTGCACACCAAACGCGCCCAAACAACAAGCCATAACGATAAGAAAACCAGTATCGAAGGCCAAAGGGTAATCAAGCATGAATGATAAAGTGAGCAGTCTAACAAGCAAGGTTGATAGGTCAGAACTGAACGTTAACGGTATTAAGAGCTCAAAAAAGAAATGGTTTTTATTTGCCGGTGTGCTGTTATTTCTCGTTTCTCTGGTTGTAGCAATTAGTGTCGCCAAAAGTCGATTCGAAGCAGCGGTAAGCTTCAATGATGAAAGCGGTAAAGAGGAAACGCTCAACTACGAAAAAGGGGCAAACAAAACGTCAATTGACCACAACCCTAACTGGTTAGAAAAGGCGAGGAATAATTTCAAGGCAAAAACTGCACCACCGCCACCGCCAAAGGCCAAACCTGAGCCTAAGCCTCAACAGGTTAAGGAAACCAAGAAAGAAGAGGTTAAAAAGGACGTAGAACAATACGTTAATAGGCCAGAACCCAAAGTAACATACACCAATTCTAACCCACCCTTACGAACTCAAGAGAATGAGCCACCCCCACCGACGCAAGAAGAAATTGATTTGCAGCGGAGATTAGCCGGTTCACTGAGCGCGTCACTAGAGGAAAGCTCTCAAAACGTTAACCCTGATGATTATCTCGATGAGGGGAGTGCTCAAAACTATGATGATAGTTTTGATGGTTCTGTTTTTGAACCAGGTAGAGCGAGTGTTAGACCAAAAGGGGCAAGGGATTTCATTTTAAGTCATGGTAGTTCTATTCCTTGTGCGCTCTATACGCAGATCATTTCTGACTACGACGGGTTTGTAACCTGCCGTGTGACTCAAGACGTTTACAGCTCTAACGGTGCGGTGTTGTTGGTTGAGCGTGGGTCGTTAGTGAGTGGCACACAAAAAGTTGCAATGGAACTTGGAAAAAGCCGTGTGTTTACCAATTGGGGAGAAATTGAAACACCGGAGGGTGTCATAGTTCGAATCAATTCTTTAGGTACAGGTCAATTAGGTGCTGCAGGTAATAAGGTTTGGGTTGATAACCACTATTTCGAGCGATTCAGTGGGGCGATCATGTTGTCGTTTGTTGACGATGCTCTAGCCACAGCTGTAGATAGCGTCTCTGGGAATGTTGTCACAAGTAGCAGTGTTGATAATGTAGGTAATATTGCAGAAGAAGTCTTATCAAAAAACCTCAATATCGCTCCTACAGGTTACACACAAATTGGCCAGAGAATTAACATCATGGTTGTTCGAGATGTCGATTTCTCTACCGTGTATAGATTGGAGGGTTTCTAATGAGTCAGCATCACGACCATTCAACCGTTGTCAGAAATCAACTTAGCATTTCTGGATTACAAGAAATTCTTGATTTAGATGGAATTACCGAGGTGGCCATTAATGAGCCAGGGGGAATTTGGTTTGATAGAGGGAACGGTTGGGAGTTTAAAGAAGAACCCGAGTTAACCTTGGGTCGATGCCAAGGTTTGGCGAAATCGCTAGCTGTTTATTCTCGGATAACAACACCGCTTGAAGAGTATCCCATTGCTTCTGTGACCTTGCCTGATGGGGAAAGGGGACAAATCGCAATACACCCTGCAACAGAGAAAGACATTGTTAGTATGACCTTTCGAAAACCCTCAACGGATCGCTTTTCTTTAAATGACTATCAAAATTCAGGGCGCTTTGATGGGTTTGGCGAAATGAATATCGAAGAGATCACTTTAAGCGATACTCAAAAAAAACTCATTGAGTTAAAAAGAACCGGCCAAATTGAAGAATTTTTCAGATTGGCCGTGAAAAGTAAGTTAAACATTTTGATTGTAGGGGGAACAGGTTCAGGAAAAACAACTGTGATGAAAGCAATGGTCGATTGCTACCCAACCGATGCAAGAATCATCACG
The DNA here is from genome assembly GCF_000772105.1 of Vibrio tubiashii ATCC 19109. Lineage (NCBI taxonomy): Bacteria > Pseudomonadati > Pseudomonadota > Gammaproteobacteria > Vibrionales > Vibrionaceae > Vibrio > Vibrio tubiashii. Next base: position 23,700 of record NZ_CP009359.1, on the reverse strand, counting down.
ATTGAAGACGTTCACGAGCTTGATTTACCTAACCATAGAAATCATTTACACCTGTTTTATAAGCAAGGAGGGGTAACGCCTAAAATAATTATTGAGTCATGTATGCGAATGAAACCTGACCACGTTTTATTGGCAGAGTTGCGCGGTGATGAAGCATGGACGTATTTAGAAATGCTCAATACTGGCCATGATGGATCAATCACAACCATTCATGCTAACGATTGTCGCTCTGCTCCTTCAAGGCTAGCAGGCTTGGTGAAGCAATCACCAGTAGGGAAAACACTCGATTATGACCACATTATGACCACGATTAAAAAGAGCATTGATGTGATTGTGTTTTTTAAGAAAACACATTTGGTTGAGCTCTACTTTAATCCTACAGAAAAGAATAAATTATCAAGTAAGGTGTAGTTATGGCCAAGAAGAAAAAGCCTAACAAAGCCGCCCTGTACGTTGTGTTTGGGGCGGCTTTTTTTATCGCCTGGGTTGCTGTAGGGCTGATGCTCGGAGGGGCAACGTTTTTTAAGTTGGCCGCGATAGATTATGAGCACTTACAACTCGACTCTCTGATTTATTATTGGCAACACTATGGAGATAGAAAAGATGTTCAGTTGGCCTTAGTGCCTGGGACGATAGTTTGTGTGCTTTTTGTCGCTGTTCCCTTTGTTATCACGGTGATAGCCCTAATCCCCGCAAAAGAAGAAATTCACGGAAGCGCTCGATTTGCTAATGATCAAGATTTAGCAAAATCTGGATTGTTCAATGAAGAATCAACAAAGCCTGAATTGCTTCTCGGAAAAATGGATAAAGGAAAATTTGCGGGTAAGTATGTAAAAACTGAAGGGCAAACCTTTGTTGGTGTGTCTGCACCTACGGGTTCAGGAAAAGGGGTAGGGTTTGTCTTACCTAACCTGGTCAACTATTCAGACTCCGTGGTGTGCATGGATATAAAACTTGAAAACTTTGTTAAGTCAGCAGGTTTTAGGGCTAAATGCGGACAGAGTGTATATCTTTTTTCTCCTGACGGTTACGCCGTCACAAAAAGAGATTTGGAAAACGGACAACTTAGGTCACACCGTTGGAATCCTTACTACTACGTGCGTCGAAAGGAAGCATTTCGAATTGGTGATGTTCAAGTCATGGCCAATTCCATATATCCACTTACTGGTGACGGTAAAGCGGATATGTGGAATCAATTAGCACAACAATTGTTTAACGGTCTATCACTTTGGATGTTGGACACTGAGAAAGTAACCGGTGTTGCCCCAACCTTTCCTTACTTGCTGTCTTTACGCTCTGTAGAGGGCGGTTTTTATACTTGGCTGAGAAGTGAAGTTAAAAAAGAATATTTGAGTGATGAGTGTAAAAAGGCACTGAACGCATTCCTTACTTTTCCTAACGAAACACAAGGTTCAATTCTGGCCACCTTTGATGCTCAATTGGCAATCTTCAATGATAAAACCGTCGCGGCTGCAGTAAGTGATAATGACTTTGATTTTAGGGATATGAGACGCAAAGGAATATCTATTTATGTAGGTGTTCAGCCACCCAATAAGGGACGGTTTGGGCGATTGCTTAACTTGTTTTTTGAGCAACTTATCTCTGAAAATACGCGGGTTCTGCCTGAGTTCGATGACACTTTAACTCATCAATTATTGGCATTGTTAGACGAATTGCCTGCCCTCGGAAGAATCAATCAAATCAAAGAATCCATTGGTTTCACCCGTCAGTACAATGTGCGATACGCACTGATTTACCAGGATAAGTCGCAACTAGAAGATAACTCGCTCTATGGTCAACAAGGGGCAGAAAATATCCTTTCTAACCTACTGTGCGAAATTATTTACCCGCCAAGCAAGGTTACGCCAAGAGTTGAGCAAATATCTAGGTCACTAGGTACTAAGACGGTAGAGGTCAAAACCGAGTCGGTGAATAGGGGAGCAGGCAAAACCAGTCGTACAACCAATGCTACACCTCAACGTAGGGAGTTAATGAAACCCCATGAGATTGTAGAGCTAGGTTATGAAACCCATCCTGACAACCCCGATTTAGGGCTAAAAGTCTTGATGTTCAAACAAAATCAACGAGCTTTCATTATGAATAAGTTGATTTCATTTGATGATCCAATGATTGCTGAACGCATTGCTTATTCTGAGAGTAACGTTCCGCAAGTGCCACTTCTAAACATTCAATAAAATACTTGTTCACCAATGGAACAGAAAACAACGACAAGAGAGTTAAGTACCTGTATTCAGATGAAAAACGGCAAATGAGAGTAAAAGGCCGTTATTAAGGAATTAAAATGAAAAAACTATTACTTCTTCTGTCACTGCCACTAGTGACTACGAGTGCTTTTGCCGACTACAAAGTTACTTTAGATATTGAACAACCAGAAAAAGATCCACTCACTATTACAGAGGTCGTGGACGCGAATCATATGAAGGAATTCAGTTCTGTTAATAGTGTCGAGTATGTATCAGCAATAGAAACTACAACTATGTGGTACCACAATTTACTAGGAATAGAACCAGCGCCTAAAGAGCGTCTGGCCGAAATAGAAGTTGGCATTAGGGGTTATTTAAAAGTTTCCCCGACTAATAACAATAGTCAGATGTTGATTGCATTGGACGGTCAGATTGTGGAACTACTTTCAATGAATACTTTTGAGCATGACATTGTAGAGTTTCCCTATAGTCAAAACTCACAAGTGGCTATTACCCAAGTATTAGAGTTAGACAATGGGGTGGGATGCTTGAAACCGTTCTCTGCGGCCAAGGATTATTTATTCAATGTATGTATCGAAAAACTGTAGTTCAACATATTAAGGCTCGCTTATGAAACATCTGACTATAGCGTTAGCAATGTTAACGCTATCTCTTGCCATGCCTACTAAATCCTATGCAATAGATAATGCCGCTTGTTCTATTTGGCTTTGTTTGCCTACAGGTTTTGGCCAAGGCTGTGGGGATGCAAAAAGCGCTTTCAAAAAGCGGATTAAGAAAGGGCAAAGCCCTTTACCAGATTTAGGCTCTTGCATGGTAACTAACAACTTAGTCAATTCATCTAACGACAGTGCTAAACCTTCCATACTCACTTCAAAGGATGGAATTGGTGCATATATTCCTGAGTACAAAATATGTACTCAATGGGAGTACGTACGCCAGGGTAAAGAGTCCGAGAAAGTGTGTGTGAAAAAAGAAGTAATTCAAACACATGTCAAACACGATACGCCTTGCCGTTATTACAGAGTAGATAAGCATCAAAGGGAAAGACGACCTTTCAATTGCTTGATGACGGTCAGATACGTTCAAACGTTTATGGATGGTTCACAGTACGGTGATACCTATTATTTCGATTCAAGTGGTAACAAAGTCCACGTACCACGATAGGGAAAATTAAGTTATGAAAAAAACGATTGTTGCATTGGTATTATCGGCTATGTCTTCTGCGGCATTGGCTTACGACTGCCAAGGGATGAATTATCAATCAGGGGATGTCATTACCGTTAATACATCCTCTTTATTAGGTACTCGCATTGAGTTGCCTTCGAGCCTGGTTGAACTCCCTTTAGTAACGAACGCTCAGCGATGGGATGTACTTGGTGATGTTGGAAGTAAGCATATTATGCTCGCCCCAATAAATAATGAAAAAGGTGGTGAGTCCACCATGATTTTTGCTTTTACTAAGGATGGTAAAGCGTTTGATATTCGTGCAGACCGTGTTTTAACGAATGATAAAAACGACAGTTGCGTGATTATTGGAAATAGAAGCAAGTTTAGTCGAGCGAGCACATATAAACAGCCATTATCAGAAAACGTAGCAATTCCTGCACCTCCCAAAAAAGAAGTTGTACCAACACCGAAGAAAAAGCCGGTGACTGTGGATACACAAAAGCTCGTCAGCAAAGCGATGAAGGATTATCAACAACAGATTTTTACCAATTATAAGTGGAAGCAATCTGGAAGTTTCTTTGGTGAAAACGTCTTGTCTGACATTTACGATGACGGAAGACAAACCTTTATTCGATTGAACAAACCGAATCAACGAAATGTCACAGTCGAAACAATTTTAAATGGCAATGCCACATCTCAACCTGTGAATGTGGTGGGGAATAATCTCATAAGCGTTTACGGGGTATACACAAAATTTGTGATTAAAGTCGCTGACGTATCCGTAAGCGTGACTCGTTAGACTCGGCATTTCTTAGCTACATATCAGCTATTCAATATCAATTTCAATGAGGCGTATTTGTGAAAAAAATACTGCTATTCCTTATTGCGTTTGCTGTCTCTAATTTGTCCCTGGCATCGAGCTCCGCGCTATCTATTCCTGTTCGTCTTACTTTTCCTGAAAGTGCTAAGACCGTTAAAGAAGCGGTGGAATGGATGATTGCACCAACGCAATATCGGATTGTTACCGATTACCAGGATTCAAAGGCGATTTTAGAACAGCCTGCACCAAACATTAACAACAAGAATCTTGTTGTTCCTTTAATAGACGCTGTGGCCGTGCTTGTTGGTGAACAAAACACCATCCTCGTAGACCATGACCACAAGCTTATAACCTTTATAAGAGGTGATGAATGAGTAACAAAATGGGACTCCTAACGGCTCTTGTTTTAGTTGGTATTAGTGGCTGTGCTAATAACGAAAGCGCATCATTAGATACCACAAAGACAGAGCCCCGTTACAACCTTGTGGAAACGGATCTCACTGTTCGACCAACTAGCAACTATGTAGCTTCTGAAACAAAGCCGGTTGCTGTGGCCAAGACACAGCCGAAAGTTGCATCAAAGCCGGTTACTGTGGCCAAGACGCAACCGAAAGTTGCATCAAAGCCGGTAGGTGTGGCCAAGACGCAGCCGAAAGTTGCATCAAAGCCGGTTGCTGTGGCCAAGACACAGCCGAAGGTTGCATCAAAGCCGGTAGGTGGTGCAAAAGAGAATTCCTTTGAAGTATATAAAGGTGAAACGTACAAATCAGCCTTAGTTCGATGGGTTAGAGCTAAAGGCTATAAGGGAGTTGCCTGGGCTGCTACACCATCAACAACAAAAGCTCTCATGCAGGTTTCAAAAGAGAATGAAGTTCTAGATGGTGATGTTGGTCAGCTTATCGCAAACAAACTATCTCTGGATTTTGAAATAGTGCTAGATGAAAAAACACACTATGCAGCAATCCATGAATGGAAGGGCTATAAAGTTAAAGTAGTTGAAATCAATGGAGATACGCTAGAAGAAGTTATGCGTAACCTTGTTACTGATTTTGGGTGGAATTGGAACAACAAAAAAAGTTGGCGCACCAAAAAGAAGTTGCATGGTTTTTCAATTCCTTTTCCTGTCGTTGCTCCTGCACACGACATAGCTATGGTTTTAAACCAAGTATTAAAAGATCGTCCGGTTCGTTCTGAATACCATGAAGAAACGCAGACGGTGTTTATCATTGATGACAAGTGAGCACTCCATGAAAAACAATAAACTATCTTTCGTTCTAGTGGCTTTGTTGTCACTTTCTGGTTGTGTGTCACAGTCATACAAAGACAACCAAAAAGAAAGCCAAAATATCGGTGACGAAATCCAACAGTACACTGCTAAAGCGAGTTATGAAAAAGCAGTCAGTATCGAGCTCCCTCCTTTCGATCCAAGTGAGCTTGAAAACTCAAGCGATCCTTTTTGGTTAAAAAATCGAATTAACTACACCGTAGCAGGAGTGAGCTTAAACATAGTTTTAGAGCAGCTTATAAATAACCGACCAGACCAAAAGCAAATTGAAGTGTTTTATGGGGAAGAAGTCGATCCCAATCAATTGGTATCTCTTTCGTTAAAAGATGGAACGATTAAAGAAGCATTTAATCTACTGACTTCTGAAACTGATTATGGGTTCATTTACAAAGAGAATCGCGTTGAAATAGAACGCTTTATCAGTAAGTCTTTCTCTATTCCCGTTCCTCCTGGTGAAACCTCTATGCAAATGGGTAATCAGGGTAAGAAAGCAAGCGATGATGAGGGGGCGATAATTGAAGGCCAGTTCATTAACACTGTTATTGAGAACGAAAACATTGTTAATAAAATGATTCAAAACATTGAAGGTATTTTGACTGTCAATGTAAAAGATGAAAACGGGAGAGAAACCTATATTGATGGAGCTGTGAGATCTATTGATGGTCTTTCGATGCTAACCGTCACCGCTAGCCCTTCCAAAATGCGTAAAGTAGAAAATTACGTTAACGATGTAAAAGCAGAGCTCGCAAAGCAGGTTCTTCTTGATTTTCGTGTCTTGGAGTTTCGCTCGACTCTTAATGATGATAGAGGTGCAGACTTAAACTTAGTACGTGATATTGGTGAAGGAACGCTGCAATTCTTTACTCAAGGTACAAGTTTGAACCCTGTTTCTGCAGGTTATGGGTTTAGCTTTAAAGGGGTGAATGGTTGGGAAGGAACAACCGCTTTTATTAGAGCGCTTGAAAAGCAGGGAACGGTTAGTGTTGAAAGTCCAATAACCAAATTAGCTATGAATAATTACCCTGTACAAGTAACGCAAAACAAACAAAACCCATACCTTGAAGATTTATCAACAACGGTCAATGAGGGTGTTGTAACAACTGATTTCACCAGGGGTAACGTACCAGAAGGTATAGACTTTGCGACGATTTCCAATGTTCAAGAAGAGTTTGTATCTGTTCACGTAACAGGAAAGATGAAATCGGTGGTGGGGCAAGAATTGCGAGAAATTGGCAACAACAAGATTCAATTCTACACCACTAGAGAATCCGACATTAACTTTACTGGTAAAATGCGTTATGGGCGTACCTACATTATTGCTCGCGTATCTCAAACAAAAGTTGCTAGTGAGAAGACGGAAAATTTTGGTACTGAATACATTGGTTCGAATGCGGCCAATAAAGAGCATGTAGAGACGTTAATACTTCTTACACCTCGGAGATTTGAACAATGAAAATACCAATCTCCAAAAGCGATGAAAGAAAAGTGCTGTCGAAATCTGACAGCTTTTTTTTGGCCAAAGATGACTACATAGCTCGGTTTGAACGTAGGGGAAAGCAGGTTGTTTATTCCGCAAAGTGTGAAGTCGTTTGCTTAGGTGAATACTTTATAGATAAGCATTCACCCAATGAACATTGGGTACTCATTTATCAATTAAGTACTGAAATCTTTTATTCTGCCGTTATTCGAAATGGATTAATCATTATCGAAACAACGGGGTCAAAAGAGACTGTATTCAACTCTAACGAATATGATATCAACCTAGCCAAAACCCTAGTGACTAACTTCAACCATTCACAAGAAGAAATTGAAGTAATTAACGTCGGTCAAGTGGACTTAACATCAATCCCAAATCAATACGTTACCTCTAATGATGAAGCAAAAAAGAAGTATGGGCGCAAAGCCCTTCTTCAAGGGTTGACAGTAGCAACTATTCTAGTTGTTTCATTAATTGTTTTTTTTGGGGTTAAGGGCGATTCAAAGCAAAGTGTGCAATATGTGGACATTTATAGTTCGTATAAAGCAGATATCGACGGGCAAATTGACGCGCATCATGCTTTGCAGCAGGCGGCCTATCTCTATGCGTTAAGTATGACTCTTCCTGAAGGACTAGAAATACAAGAGATTACTAAAGTTGGTAACGACTTAGTGATGATGTTTAAGAGCAATGACTTCCGTATATCTTCAATACAACAATGGATTGAAGATAACCCCGAAATCAAGCCGTACTACGTTAATAAGCAGTTTATCGTTAGCTTAAGCGGTTCAAGTAAGAAGTGGCGGAAAAACATTTTACCCACGTCTGGTTTCCCTGATTATTTGCATGACCAGGCATTAGAGCTAGGAGCAAGTAACGTTGTTCTCTCAGATATTGTTGATAACGGTGCTTATCAGCAGCAATCCATTAGTGGGAGTTTTGACCGACATGAAATAGGTGTGGTTTCGCACTTTTCAGAGTTGTTGGAAGATACACCATCCTTTCTCACATCGTTACGCATTACTCCTTCTGACGGTAAATCCTCTCTAGTTGGTGTTCAATTTGGTATCTCTATCAAAGGGAAAAACAATGGAAATTAAAAAATCACTAAAAATCGTTGGGCTTGCTCTAGCTATGGTTAGCAGCCTATTCGTGGCGTGGAGTGCCTACTCTAGTAAAAGCCTTTCTAACCCACCAAGTAAGGTTGTTCATAAAACAGATGTTGTTGAAAATCTAGACTATGAAATGCCTGGTATTGTCATGGATAGAGATACGGCAGAGCTCATTTCTATATCAAAGTCTATTGCAATGTATAAGCAAAAGGCATCACTAAAACTTGCTGAAGCTGAGTTCAATGCGGCACAAGAGTTAGAAAAAACTAACGCTGAGTCTGCGCAAACAGTACCAAGTAAAGCAACAGCAAGATTAGCCTCTACGGTAGTTGACAGTACCGAAGAGGTTAAGAAAGAAGTTGAGCAATATGAAGAGGGTGACAGGGGGGCGAAACCTAAAACGGCAAGTCGCTCTAAAGTGGAAATATCCGTTAAATCAGTTCTCATTCCAAACGGTGGTATCCCCACCGCAATAATTGCTGTCAATGGTGGTAAACATTCATTGGTTAAAAAAGGCGATCGTTTAGAAGGGATGGAAATAACCGATATATCTAGTGGTCAAATTAGCATATTTCATAAAGGCAAAAATCGTGTTGTTTACGTTGCTCAATAGGTGGCTACGATGGAAAAAATAATTATTGATGAGCGTTTAAAGTCTCTCTATTACCAGGGCAACCATAGAACGTTTGTAGCGGTAGATGCAGGGAAAAGTTGCTCTATCTACTATTCGGAACATTCAGAATCTATTGATGAAGCGCGAAACTACATCATCAATAGCCCTTCGTTGTTAAATGGCAAGTACCACAATCAAAGCATCAAAGTAGAAAAAAAATCGCAAATAGATATCGATGATTATTTCTTAGAAAAGAATCAAAGAGAGTCTGATATTCAGTTAAATGCTGATGAAGAAGATTCGGTAAAATCTAAGATTCTTAATGTTTTACAAGAAGGCGTAAATCTTGGTGCGTCGGATATTCATATCGAAATATACGCTAGAGAAACTTTAATAAAGGTTCGTGTGGATGGTCGTCGTAAGCAAATACGTAGCATACCGGAAAATTTGGAAGGTATGCGAATGGCAAGTGTTTTGTTTATGAAAATGGCCAAAGATAAGGAGACTGATTACAAGTCGAACAAAGTTAATAACGGCAACCTTGTCACTCAATTAAACGTTAAAGGAACTCGCAGGGTTACAAATTGGCGGGTTGGATGGATACCTGCCATTAATGAAGGTGGAAAAATTACACTACGGTGGACTGACCGCAACGTAAAACCACCGACTCGCGAGGAACTTAACTGGGAAAGAAATCATATAAAACAGTCTGATGAATTTATCGAGGGTAGACCAGGATTGTTCATCATGGCAGGGCAAACAGGGTCGGGAAAAACCACCACTATTTGTTCAATGATTGATAGCATTGATAAAAGCTATAGCGTTCACACTATAGAAGATCCACCGGAATTTGAGCTTGATGGTGTTATTCAAACTCACACGAAACCGCATGAAAAAGTCAGCAAAGACTCTCACGAATATCTTGACCAAACCTACTATGCGAAATCGCTGTTACGACATGATCCAGACTATGAGTTTCATGGTGAGTTAAGGACAGCAGAAGCAGCAAAAGAAGTAATGCGTAAGGGCGAAACAGGGCAAAAGGTTTTTACTACCGTCCACACATCTAGCCCATTGGGTATTCCGATAACCTTTATTGAGCAATGGGGAATGTCGCCTGCTCTGGTTGCATCCCCTAATTTATTGCGTCATTTAGTCTATCAGGTATTGGTGCGTCAAATCTGTCCTCACTGTGGATTGACACTTGATGAGGCTATGGATAGTGAACTACTCACTGACAGTGAGAAAACACATTTATCTAGCACTATCAATAAACTAGTAGATGAAGACTCGTTGACTAATGAGCAAACCAACAATTTTAGGTTTAAAAACCCTAAAGGATGTAATGAGTGCATTGAAGGTGAAAAGGAACGTTTGCCTCTGGTTGAGATGATAGTTGTAAATGATGTTGACAGAGAATTTATCAAAAGTTGTGACTTTTTAGGGTGGCAAAAGCACCTCATGGCCAACGGATATAAGACTGTTCGAGATCATGCAATTGTTCGAATGAAAAGGGGGCAAGTTGACCTATTTACTATCGAGCAAAAGATTGGGCGATTGTTCGAAGAGGATGTAAGCCAAATCAACAGGAGTATGCTTGATGATTGATGAAAGTGACGGCTATACAATCAAAAAATGGTTTGCTTTTGTTGTTCGAGAAGCTAGGAAAAGTCTCAATTGGAGCAAGAAAAAGCAAGCCGAAACACTAAGTACTCTATTGGTACTTATAGAGAACAAACTCTACCTTAAAGATGCTGCAAGCTTGCTTGTTGATCATGGTAACAACAAGGAGAAATACATAGGGGCGAAGATAGATAGGCACTTGGGGAATGGCACTATTAACGAGGCCGTTGACTCTCTAGAGCCAGATTTATCACTCACAGCTTTTCAAGCGCTAAAGGCCGGTACATATGCCAATGATATAGAAGCAGGGCTAAGTAACGCGATTGAAGCCTTACGATTAAGTGACTCTGTTTCTTGGTCATTGTTTTGGCATTTAATCAAACCATTTTTCGGAGTAATCATTTCCTGCGGTATTACCATTATTTTTTCAAGTAAGGTCATGCCGATTATTGAAACAATTATCGATGTTGAACAATTGCCAGGAATTGTGATTGTTGCTGACTATGTGGGAAGCTTTTTTGAAATCATGGGATTACCAATATTGGTAATATGTAGCGTGCTACTGACCGCTATATTTTTTTCATTACCTTTCTTAACTGGTAATGTAAGACAAAAGTTAGACGCCCTCCCTATTTACAAACAATATCGAGTTTTAGTTTCAACCATGCTTCTTAGGTCATTGACTGACCTAATAAAATCAAGTGTCAGTCTCGATGACGCACTAAGCAGAACAAAAGCTATTTCTTCTCCTTATCTATCAGAACATCTGCAAAAAATGATGGGGAGTGTCGATAAAGGCGAATCAAATATCGGGGTCATTTTGGATACGGGCTTATTGCTTGATGAACAAGCGCAAGTGCTCAAGATATTGGGAAAAACGCCTGATCACGAAGCCATTCTAAAGTCCAGTTCTGAAATCCACAAAGCAAAACTAACGACCACCATTGACCATGTTAAAGCATACGGTCAAAGCATAATTAAGAGCGTTGGGTTTGCCTTTATTGGGCTAACTCTAATTGCAATCGTACTTTCTTTTCTCACCATACGTGCAAGCGTATAAATACAATATTAAGGGTCAAAGACAATGAAATACTACCAAAACAAAAGAAAACAAGGCGGCTTTACACTAATTGAAATGGCGTTTGTTGTTGCTATCATCGCAATTCTCGGGGCTGCAGGATTGTATACATTACCTCAAATATTCGGAGACACCGCTTTAAGCAATCTTCAACAAGAGGTGACGGACGTAAGTACCGCAGCTTACAAAGCGAAAAAGAACCGTCCAAACTACAAAAATCTTGATATGAAGAAACTATGTGATGACGGTTATCTCAAAGATAAATACTGTGAGGGTACTCCCGGGGTAGGCGTTAACTCCTTTGGTGGTGATGTTATTTTCACCCCTCACCCTACCAACTTTGCTTTGCGTAACATCAAAGTGACGATTCCAAACGATCTAAGTCGAATCAATGAAATCGCGGATACGTTAGCACCTCAAAGCCGTAATAAGTGTACCTCAGCATCAGGGTGTACAACTCTAACAATCGCAGGTAACGCGATTACAATAACCATGTAGGTAAAGCTATGGGGTTACTTGAACTTAACGTTCGAGTAGCCATTAGTGTGGCTCTGTTAGTCAGTATATTTGCAGCTACAGTGCCACCTCTAATGCTCTACTCTGAACAGAAAGAATTCACAAATAACATAGATGAACTCACTCACGCTTCCATAAACAAAATTAAACTTTCTAACCTTCAAAGCAATTGTCCCACCTCCCTATCAAACATAAACGTAACTGACCTAGTAACGGAAAACCTACTTGATAGCTCCTGGTTAGATAGAGGAACTAATTTCACCATCACTATTGAGCATAAACGGATAAATACAAGTGTTGGTACGTCCTACACTAAGCCTGCTTTTGTTCATATCCAATACAGTTTTGCATCAATACAAGAGGCGCAGCCATTCTATGAATTGGCTGATTTGATTGATAAACAAAACATCTCATTTATCACTGCAATTAACAGTAATGATTATGCGCTAAATAGTTATTACCTAACAAAAAATGGTTGCAGCACTCTATAGGGAATATAACCGTGAGAAGAAAGCAACGGGGTATAAGCCTACTTTCTTTGGCTGTTGTGGTTGCCATTCTTGGCGGGTTGGCAACGCAAGCTCTCCCCTTAATTCATCAAGCAAGAATTAACGAAGATGCGGAAAAATTAAAAAATCAAGTTACCTATTTATGGGAGCAAACAAAGACATACCAAGCAGATAGATTCAATGCCGGCATCCCATACACGGACTTAGCCTCTTTTCCTGCTACCGTCGATGATCTAATGCCTGATTATCTTCCTCAATGCTCTGTTACGGACTATGAGGGTGGGAAATGCCGAAGAATAGACTATACGCCTATGGGGGAAAGGATCACGCTTAACCGACAATTTGTCACTCTATCAACAGGGGCTACCGTTCCTGGTATGCGCATTGTCATCCCCTTTAAAAATGAACCTTCGCCGCAAATCCTCAATACATTTAAGTCCAAGCTATCAGACCTCCCCAATGGTCAGTACAACGAAACGTCAAAAGAGTTCATTCTCCAATTCGGGCGAATAGGTAGTGAAGTTGAACATGAGGCATTAGTGCAGCGTGACGGTTCAACAACACTTACTGGTGCTGATTGGGATACCGGTGGAAACACTTGGATAACAAACATTAAAGGTTTGTTCCTACGTAATGCCGATGGTAGCCAGTACAGCGTTGCATCGGGACTTCAAAGAGTCGCTGTTGTTGATAGTGGAACATTTATACCAACTCACAGTTGCCCTTCTGGACATAGACCAGACCTCGACGTAATGATTAAAAGTATTGAACCTAGAACTAATGCAGAAAAATTCACAAGCATAGGTTCTTTCACTCCTTATTACACTGCTGTATCAGGTGGTTGGCGCGTCTACGCTAAATATTTTGCAAAATTACAAGGAGGCTCGAAACAATGGGTCTTCTTGGATAGCGCGTATCTAAAAGTTACGCAATTGTGTGTGCAATAACAAAGGAGAAATAAATGAAACGTCTGTTATTAACGTTACTTAGCATTTTAACTTTATACGGGTCTACCCTAGCCTACGCCAGTAGTGAAAAAGTCACAGGAGAGCAAGCCTTAGCGAGCTCCGCCAACGCTAAATTAACTAGTATCACTGGCTATAATGCTAGTTCGCCTTACGCGACCTTACCGAGAGAAAACGCAGTAGCTGGAGAGCGTTACAGTTGGGGAGGGATGTTTAAGTTAAGTCGAGGGGGGTGTAACAAAACAAATGTTCATACTGGTGGGTGTAGCTGTCCTAGTGGATTTAGTACCAAGAGAATTGACTTATATAACAGTGATGACCTCTATTTTTGTGAAAAGAGAAACTACTAGATAGTAGTAAAAAGCGACTTAGCTCACTTTTTATAAAAGATACTATCGACATACCAGTGGTATGTTGATAGTATCTACTACGAAGCTAAAGAATATTGAAAGTTAAGGAAAAAATATGAACGTTAAACTATCGGCAATTTCTCTTGCAATTGCACTTACAACATCTTTCCAGGCTAACGCTATTATTAATGGTACATCTGAGAACAAAGCTAATTTTCAACAATACGTTGAGATGGGGTGTACTGGTAATATTATTGGTGGTAAGTGGGTTCTCACTGCTGCACATTGCGCAACAAATTTAGGGATGAGGGATGTTGTTAGATATGATGGTTCAATTGCCAAAACAAAAGCACAGCATAATCACCCTGCATTTGACGGTACTCTATCTGACATTGGTTTTTGGGAGCTTGAAAGCATTCAAGAAGTAAATCAAATCAACACTATCTCTGTTAGCAATGTAGGAGCAGGTGAAACAATTACTGTTTACGGTTTTGGAGGAACTGCACCAAATCTAAATAAAGCCATACAAACATCAGAGGCTGTCAGTGGCAATGCTCAATGGTTGAGGACTGTTGACATTTCACAAGGTAGTTCAACAGGTGGTGATAGTGGTGCTTCTTACTTAAATAGTTTGGGTCAGATCGTGGCGGTACATGGAGGGGGCAGCTCTACAAGCTCTAATGGAATGGAAGGATACCGGACAGAAACAGGCCGTAGTTTCATCTTAGATACAGTGAATGGGTGGCACTATCCAACTAGATTAAGTGTTAGCAACTCCGCAACTATTACCGTACAAAGTTTGCATGTAGGCGGCACTACCGACGCTGCTTATACAAATGGAGACCTAACAATAAACTATGCTGCATCTACGTGTGATGACGGGGCTATTGGTGAATTTGCAACATGTACGTACAGCGTGACAACAAACGGTGGACATGGCCAACTGTTCTTATCTGCTAATGAAAAAGTAGAAATCAATAAACCTGTATCAACCACAGATGGAAACTCTACAACTTCCGGTGGCGGTGGCGGCGGTTCTTTCGGATTTGCCTCTATCCTCGCTCTACTTGGCCTTGGTATTCGTCGCTACAAGGCGAGCCCTAATGCCTAGCCTGCTAGAAATTGAAATAAAAGGAAAAACCAGTGCCGCTTTTTATCGAAAGTTAGTGCTTGCCTATTTAGTGGATTCTAAACCAAATATGAACTTAAAGGCTTTAGAGCTAGAAACAGGGTGGCCGCATATCACGATCCAAAAAAGCGTTAATGAGTTAGATAGTATCAGCATTAAAACTAGCTATCATGGCACTGCAAAACAAGGTTATTACTCGGTTGATAGTTGGGGCGTATTTGATAAAAAAGTCGTGTATGACAACATCAAACCGATCCGAGAAAAACTTAATTCGTATTTCACAAAGTAACCGAGAAAAGGCAGTTTAACTGCCTTTTTTGATGTCTATGTTAAGAAAAATAGTCCTAACCTTGAGCTTGTTTAGCTCTGTCGCTCTAGCCAATTCTCACAAGCAAATTTATGAAGACGTTGAACAAAAGCACAACATACCTAAAGAGGTACTTTACGCGCTTGCACTAACCGAAACGGGGATCACGACAGACGAAGGGCAGTTTATGCCCTGGTCATACACATTAAATTGGCGAGGGATTAGTTATCGTTTCAATAGCAAATCCTCTGCCTGTGAATCCCTAGAATGGATTCTAACGGTGTCAAATGCCGTCGATATAGGCGAAACACAACTGCACTGGAAATATCACAATAAGGCTACTGGAAGCGCTTGTGATTACTTCGATAGAGATATTGCGATTAACAGAAGTGCGGAAGTAATGAATGACTGCTACAAAAAGCATAGCAATTGGATCAAAGCTGCAGGGTGCTACCATCGTCCTGCGGGGGGCGAGTTGGCCAAAATCTACGAAATGAAATACTTAACACATCTCAAAAACGTCTTAAACCAGGAGTGGTAAACATGTTTATTCAAATTATACCGAAGAGTGAGCACCTTATGTACGCGAGTACAATCGAATCTTTAGAAGATATAGCCAAAACAGATGCGTGTAAGAACAAATACATACACTGTACTTTCCCTTATGAGCAATATGAGGAAAGAACATCACTTGGCCGCAACCTAGAAAACTTAGGGGTGGTTGGATTGCTTTGGGGTGGCCAACTTAAGGTCAGCTTAAATAAGCCCGTCCTCGATGATGCTGCATGATTCATTTGCGGTGTCAGGGTCAAAGGTGATACCGCAAATGGATTGATGTAAAAAAGCCGCCCATCTTCGGGCGGCTTTTTTTTGGGTGTTATTTGGTGATCACTTTAACTTTGGTACGTTGGTTTGTTTCTCGTCCTGGTTTACCACTTCACCAGTTAAACCATAGGTTTGCGGTACAGGTTGCGCCCCTTTAGCTTGTCTTTGCTGTAGTTCACCGGATTCTATTTGAGCTAAAGTGAAATTCTTCAAGAAACCATCTTGTTGTTGAATAGCGAGCAATACCTTAGTTTCAACTGTACTTGGCTCTTGGCCATTGATAGTCACTCTCAGCAACGATGTTCCTTCTTGGTGTTCATAATCAACTGCGTAGCTATCGGTTTGTTGTTTAGATGCAACAGGTGGCTCTTGATTGACGGCCTCATCTACAGCGGGGGTGTTTGATTGTGTGGCTTCGTGCTCTATTGGCGCACTTTCAAGTGTTCGCCCAACCACCGTAACTTCCCACTTATTACGATGAGTGTCGATCACATCTGTACCTGTTACTTTACCTTCATTATCTCGCTGCAGTTGGGTTAATTGAACATCCTTTTTCCCTACGCGCTCCACTTCCACGACATCCCCTACCTTAGCCTTGCTTTTCGTTATTGCCTCTTTAAGACCAACGCCCCATTTAACCTCACCATTACTTAATTCAACATAGTAACTTAGCTTTCCATCTTTTTTGTTCAGATAAGGCGCTGCACCGTGGCCAACAAGAGTAACTAGTGGTTTATCCGAACCATCTATCGCAGTCTCGCTCGATGCACTAACCTGTTTCTCTGCTTCTGCTTTGGTTTGTTGCTCCTTACGAACCTCTATCTCTTTGTCAACCAACGTCTGGTAATCCTCGTTATTCTCAGCGCCAGATAACATTGCATCTTCTACGATTCGGTAGCCTGCAGTACCTTGGTGGGCTTGAAGCATATCAACATGACTGCTTACGACCTTACCTTTCTGTACATCATCCAAACCTTCCAATTTTTCCAAGTCAGACTTAACCTTATCACTATTAGTTAACGCCTCCCTGATAGCCGCTGCGCTTCTATTTTCAGCTAATCCACCTGTAGAGCCAGTTTCTATATTCACTGCAGACTGCGCCACACTCTGCGCGTTTTTCGTGTCGTGCTTTTTCGAAGCTTGCTCAAGAAGCGCGTTTTCTTTCGCTAGCTGTTTACACTTCATAAACTGTTGCTGAAGCTGTTTATTAGCAAAAACTATATTAAGATCTTTCGCTACAGCCACATCAATCACTTGCTGTTTGAAATCCTTAGAGCCAGTAATATTGACCGTACCAAATTTTTCAGAAGCTAATGCCATAGCTGCAGCCACATGATTAACATCAGGGTTGCGTGAATTCATTACGATTTTGTGGCCATGATCTCTGAATAGTTTAATGCCCGTGTTTTTATCTGAAAAATCGACATACTTATCTTTCAGATCTTTACTGGCCACAATGTCGGAGAGTTTTACCGTTAAACTCTGCGCTAATTGCTGTTGTCGCAAGAAAGTATCAGTTATGTTTTGATAACTGAGCTCATCATTGCTAATGGCATTTTCATTCGCGGTTGGGTTATCAGTACGGTGTTTTAGTTCTGCTTCGCTTAATGACATTTTACGATCCTCGTATTGTTCTTTTTGTTGCAAGTATTTGAATATCTGCAACGATTCATTGACTCTCGATAATTTAGACTTACTGCTGTAACCCTGCGTCGTGTAGTCACTTGCGAAGACAATAGCATTCAGTTCGTGTTGTTCGTCTCGCTTGGCTAACTTATCCTGGTACAGCTTAGTTAAAAGATGTTTGGTTTCGTCCCATTCCAAGTGCATATGCTTAGTGCAAAAATCACTTGCTGTGTACGCTCTGTTTCCTATCCTTATCCTTGGTGTTCCGTCTTCCCTAGCCTCTATCGAATAGTTACGTTTAATGAGTCCGTGAGACTTCTCAAAGTGATTCAGTAGTGCTTCTGGATCGATATCCCTCCTTATTTTTCTAAAGTAATCAAGCTCTGACTGAGGGGTTTTGTACGTCCCTTGCTTGTACTGCTCGATCAGACTGGTGGGTTTCTCTAGGCGACGTTGAACATTTTTTCTAACGCCTGGTATCCCCTCCTTTACGCCTTGTTTAAAACCCTGCTCTAGTCTTCGTCGAACATCGTTAGACCGTCGCAATTGACGATCTCTATACTGTCCTGCCCACCCCACACGATTGTATTTGTCGGTCGGCAATACACCTGAGCCTGTCTTACCCCGTCCTTGTCGACTTCCATCCACATTGCGTGGTTGCATACTTGGCAAGCCGTTTCGAGCTTCGGTAGGTTGTCTTCGTCTTTCTCCGCGATGTTCTGTAACACTGGGCTGGCTACGTATTTCCCGTCGCTGCGCTTCATTATTGACATTGTTTGTTTCCTCTTGTGATTTTTGATTAGGAGTGGTTTTAGTGTTTAATCGCTCGCTCGATGCGCTAGGTTCTAGCGTCTTGAGCGTGGCAAATGTCGATGCAGCAGGTTGTTGGTTAACCACACTATGGTTATCTGTCCTTTCTGCTGTTTTGGTCGTCTCGGAATCGAATACCGGTGGATGAGTGCCATTTTTTTGCCAACTGGCCACATCATCCATGCTCGAATCCAATTCGTTCATACCTGGTATGTCCGTGGTGGCCGATTTAGTGGCTCTGCGGTACTTTGGCGAAGAAGAATCATTAATCTTGTGGGCGTCTTCATAACTAGCTTTCAGTTCCAGAAGCCGTTTGGTTCTTTCTGCTTGATTGAGCTTGTAATACTCTTTTCTTATTCTTGGGGATGCAGGGTGGATAAACTTGTTTTCTTCGCTTCTGGTTTCGAGCCATTCACTCAGATCACCGGCTATCTTTTTATCGCTTGGCTTTACTCGCTGTAGTTCTCTTTTCTCTATGTAATCTTTAGTAAAGCAAGTATGTTTGAGCCTTATGTTCTTAGTTTGACCAGGTAACTTAATCTGATAATACTCATCAACTGCACCGGCCTTTCCTTTACTAACTTGGCCATGTGAAGCTAACTCCTTTTCAAAGGCTTTCATTGTTCGAATCTCTTTAGCATTAATAGAGTCGAAAAGTTTTTCCTTAAACTCTCTATTTCCGCTCTTGAACGTGTCACCTTTATATCGACTAATAAAATCCGAATCGTCACCTAATATTCTATATTTCCTTTGATTATCATAAGGAGATTCTAATTGGTGAGTCCTATTTACGGTTTCTTGAATAGCATCATGGTATTTAATATTGTCTGTATATCTACCAAAAGGATTAATTGACTTACCGGTTATCATATTTCTTTTTGGTATTACCATATGAACATGTGGAAATCGTTCTACCACTTCACCTGTTTTTTTATCTACATAGCTCTTAACTTTAGGGTGATGTATTTCAGCATATACATTATACTCGTCTTCCCCATATGCAGACATCAAAAGCTTTTTATATTGATTGTAAGAATCAATAATTTTGTCCTCTGATAAATCCCTTTCTGCATAGCTCAAGGTAATATGCAAATAATTATCTTCTCGACCTTGAATGTTAAGCTGATTAATTAACTCTTCGGTTAAATTCAGATCACCATCAATACAAACTCGTTCGTCGAGTTCATCCCTAGATAATGACCTCCCCGATTTATGACCATTTTTAAGATAGTCAACAATACCTAATTTATTGCTACTAACTCTAGCTAGCATTTTTTAACAGCCTCGTTCCACAGTTTTTGTAAATCTTGGAGGGTGTTAAGCGTTCGTATGTAGAGATTTTTATCAACCACATCTGCTCGGTGTGATTGGTGTACACGTTTCGCTAACTGGTTCAGGTTGTTTGAAACCTTGTTTGCAAGAAATAGTAATCGCGCTGTGTCTTTTGGCAGCTCTTTTGACTCTACAACGAAGTGTTGATTGGCCAAGGTTAGTTGTCTAAAGAAAGAGGATTTGTTGGTGTTGTTATCTTCTATCTGCTTTTTGAACGGCGCGTATTGTTCAGCAGTCAGACGGAAGGTGATCACCTCGTCCTTGTTTTCATTGTCTTTCTTCGATGTGCTTTTTGTAGTGCTCATATCATCAACTCGTAGAGTCCAAACCAGGGTTAAAGGGAGAATCCCTTTGCACGCGAATTATATCAAATTGGAACAATTTGTATACATTCGACAGCGTGCCTACAGCCTACCCATAAGGGTAGTGTGTAGTTGAGAAAACATGGCAATCTGCTTGAGTTTTGCTTGATTATCTATGGCAAAACTATTGCAAATAAATCTAAAATATTGCATTTCGCTGTTGAAATTATTGCAAATGGCTGTATATTTAATTGCAATACAAGGCAAGGGGTAACTAATGTGGACATTGAGACAGTTACACAGAAGATTAAGCAGGAGATAGAAAGCAAGGATTTCAAACTTCAAGCGGTGTTTGATCGAAACATTGAGTCCATTGAAGCGCTAAAAAATGATGGTTATAGCTACAAGGCCGTCTATAGCCGATTGGGTGGATTAATCGAGCTTTCCCACTTTCGCGATCTCGTTTATCGCGCTAAGAAGAAACGGAGCAATACGCCCTCTTCCGCAAATCGCCTTCAGGCAAAAAAGAATCAACATGAGCAAATGGAAACATTAGCTCAAGAAGATGAAATGGCAGCTAATGAGGCCGCACACAACACATCTCACACCAAGAAGGATTGGCAAAAAGTTGGTGTCAGAAGTGAGAAGTTAATTTCAGAACTAATGGGGAATGGTATTACCCCTGAAATGGTTAGCAAATGGGACTGTGCAAATGAAATGGGCGTGTCCAAGAAGCTAGTAGAATATTTGATTAAGCAAAAGTAAGGTTAAAAAATGGAATTATTCGTTAATATCGCAATGGTAAATAACTCCGGTAATGTGGGCAAATCAACGTTGTGTGAGGTGCTATTAAAACCACGTCTACCAGGTGCGGAAATTGTAAAAGTAGAAACAATCAACTCTGACGGTTCAGACGATGTGAAATTCTCTGCCAAAGAGTTTGATGAAATATTGAAGCGTATGGATTCAAATGATGTGAATATCATAGACGTAGGCTCATCAAACATTGAATCATTTATTTTGCAGATGCAAGAATATAAAGGCTCTCAGGATGATATTGATTATTTTGTTATACCAGTAATTCCAAAACACAAACAGCAAATCGATGCAGTATCTACCGCAATGATGCTTTTATCGCTTGGAGTTGAAAAGGATAGAATTAAATTTATCTTCAACCAAGCAGATAAACAGCTAACAATTGAAAAGCAATTTTCTGATTTCCTAGAAGGTCTAAAGAAAATTAAAATCAAACTTGATAAATCGCAATATTCTGTAGTTTATGAAACAGTTGCATTCTCTGCGTTAAATAAAGCAAATAAAACATTTTCCGAGATCGCAAATGATGAGCGTAATCTACGCTTAATGATTCGACAGGAAAAAGACCGAGCAAAACGCGAGGAACTATCAGAACAACGCACACTTAAACGCCTGATTAGCGGTGTCAATGACGATCTAGATATCGCCTTTGAAATGCTTGATTTAGACCTAATGGAAGAAACGGCCAATGCGTGATATGGATGAGATCATTGATGCTAGATTAAAGCTCATGCTCACCGACACAACAGAACTATTGGGAGCGCTCCAAGCGCTTCCAAAAGAGTTTGACGGCAAAACGCAAGAAGTGATTGCATTGGTAGAAGCAATGAAAAAAGCGGTTGCCACTGTGCCAAATGAACTTGATGTGAGCTTTAACAGTAAGATTAATAGAGTGCTAGATCTCGCAAACGAGATTGATAGACACACCGTCACACTAGAAAAAATGCTTGAGCGTAAGATCCCTACGTTACTGGATGAACATGCAAAAGCAATAAAGAAAAACGTTACCCCTCCCTACCTATTGGTCTTCTTTGTCGGGGTCATAGGTTCAGTTGTGGGGAGTGCTTTTACCTTATTATCATTAAGCTTAATGTAAAATGTATCGTACTATACAAAAAGCCTCCCAACTTGGGAGGCTTTTAGTTATGTCGTGCTAAAAGTGTTGCTGCTAAATCAGGATGATAAAGTTTTTTAAGGTAAGAACAATCTCTAGCAATGAGCGAGCGATAAAACGGTCACTCTTGGTATCATTTTGAACTTCACCATTAAGCCAATGCTCAATACCACAATCAAAGGAATTCGTTAGTTGCTCAACATGAAGCGTTACCCACTCCGCTTTATTAGTTGAAGCAAACTCAATGTAAACTTGGTTGGTAGGTTCTAAGTCCTCAGCCAGTGCTGCAATATCAAAATCAGAAAGATCAAATCTCATATAAAGCATCCTTTCGGGTTGTTGCCCTAGTGGGCGTTACAGGGGAAGTTAATTGCCTTAACTTCTGGGTATATTATCGGATATTTCCAAGAAAAATACAATGGTTATTGTTAAACACACCGAATAATAATTGTTTTTTACCAACATAAAGATAGGTGATCACACTGTCGCGCTAACGCTTGCTTGCTCAAAATTGCAGTAAATATGTTCGCTCGCTCTGGCTCTCTCCTTATATTCACTTCAATTTCGCGCCCAACTAATCTGAAAGCGGCTTTAATCGCTCTAAGAGGCTGTTTAAGAGAAGGTGGGATGAATAGAAAAGGCCGCTACAAGCGTTAGTGATGCTTAAATGGCGGCCTTTCAAGGTTTATGAGGGTAATTTTTCGCTAGCTTGGGTAACGTCTCGTAACTTAGTAAAGAAACCACCAGAGAGATCGTGACCTTCTTCACCCAAAGAAACAAGATGCTCTTTTAAATTATCAAGCTCCCTAAGCGAAGGAATGCAAGATCTAGACACTACCTCATTATAGGTTCTTTTCGCGTCTTCATAGCTCAATTGTCGAGTGCTGTTAGCGGCATCACCAGACCATTCAAATAGAAATTTAAGGCCAACAATTTTTCTACCTTCTTTGATGTAAGAAAAACCATAATTCCCCGTTTTTCCATCCACAAAAAACGCGATATTAGACTCTTTTTCGTCGATCTCTTTGATTGCAGGCTTAATTATCCTGTTAATGAAATTGGCATTAACAGCATATGTTTTCTTGGTCAAGTTCCCTTTTTCATCGAGTAAACCAAAAAAGCCGTGAAGATTTTCAATTGTTTGAGGGTGCAATTCTGTGTGCGGTGCTCTAAATCGACAAAGCATTGAGTACAGTCTTTTACCATATTCGGTTTTAATGCTTCTAAATGAACGATGTGGGATTTGCGCGTGGCCTTGAGAGATACCGAGAAATTCAGCGATGAGATCATCATTTGGTTTAATGGTTAATGTACCATCATTATACTTAACGCGCTTAAAAAGCGGGATGAAATCAAAAGATTTTCCTTCTTGCTGTACACCTATCTTTTTGCTTGAAAGTCGATCACTAGGCTTATACAAAATGTTGTAAAGGTCTTCTCTTTGCGCTCCAAACCAATCACAGAGAATATCACTTTTAAACTCATAGATAGGTGACAACATTTTTCCTTCTAAAAAATCCTGCCAATGGTCAGCATGTAACCTCGACAAGAGCAAAGCAAAAATGTCATGTTCTACAGGTGAAAGAGAGAGACTAGAGAACACAAACGCGTGCGACTTCTTAAAAAAGTCACTTGGTACATCTGTTGACGCAGAGCTAGTGATCGTTGTCTCTTTCGATTTATATAATTCCGTTTGCAT
>NZ_CP009358.1 GCF_000772105.1 Vibrio tubiashii ATCC 19109 | reverse complement strand
AGCTAACCCCGTTTCAAGCGCTTCTGAGACGCGAACGGTCTTATAGAGATTGTTGCTAAACACCAAAGATGGGTAGTCCTTGCGAAGTTCCGCTTCTTTTTCAGCTTGGTTTTTTGGAGAAGGTCGCACCGATAAGTTAATGACAATCCCAATGACCTCAAGCTCTGGATTTAAGCGCTTCTTGATTTGGCTTTGTGTGTTCATCAGCTTGTCTACGCCTTTAATTGACTGACCTTCCGCTTGAGTCACAATAAGAACGCGCTCTGATACCGCTAAGGCGGTGTGCTGAAGCGCACCAACGCTAGGAGGGCAATCGATAAAGATGTAATCATAGTTATCTTTGATTTTGTCTAAACTATCCGCAAAATCAAACATGTTGTCCTGAGTAACACTAGCCAGTTTTTTGGAGCTGCCCATGACATGAATAAATTCATTCACGACATATGGCTGAGCCTCAACAATGCCACTGAACATATAGAAAACGTTGCTTGGATGTTCGCCATTCGCAAAGCCTTCCATTGATGCGAGCTCGGGAGCGAGTGTATCACCGAGGTTATTCTGTGGGTCAAAATCCAAAAACAAGCAACGCTTGCCCTGTATGGACATTGTCTTGCCAAGGTTAACGCAGACTGAGGTTTTACCAACACCGCCCTTTTGGTTGGCGATAGAAATAATGATACCCATGGTTAATTCTCCTTTGAGATTGGCGTTTACGCCGATTAGTTAACACTCTAAATTTTAAAGGATTGCCACATAATGTCAATAAAAAACAATGTGATTTTGCATGCAAAATTTTGATTATTTCTTGTCACCAATCAATGGGGTTTGCCCCTCTACGAGTGTGAGCAAAAGCTTCCATTTGTGCTCTGGCATTTCCTGAAAACTAGCCATACTAGGATCAGTTTGCCAACGCTTCATTAAGCGAACGCCGCTTTCATTTGGCTGCATATTGAGCAAGTAGGCTACGCCATACTTATCAATATTCAAGCACTCTTCAAGCTGCTGCAATCGACGCCCGATATTCTCGCGCGTTTTCTTTTCATAGCTAACGGACACTTTGCCATCGTCGCTGACAGTAATTTGTATTGCTGACATAACACCTCACTTTGCAATCTGAGTGATCGAGGGCAGGGACTCAAAGAACTTCAATAACGACTCAACATCAATCGAACCGATGTTTTGCAAGGTCGTAATATCTTCCGAGTCATGCTCTAGAAGCTCACCGCGCTCACTCTCTGCATCAATGTATGTGGTATAGAGCGTTCCTAGGTATTCAAAGGTTAGCCCTACACTGTTTGTCGCCTCATCGATTTGGAGCACTGATATTGTTGGAATCGTCTCTAATCGATTTTTAACACTGGCTAATTGTTCAATTTTATTTGTCATATCACTTCTCCATCCGTCTGTATCTAGGGTAGGGGGCTTTCGCCCCCTTCCTAGCAACCTGCGTAAACCGCTTGTTGCAACCCTTTTAGCAACTTGCGCTGCTTATCCAGTTTCTCTTGCTGCAACTTGATGTGCTGCTCTAGCAGTGCCATTTGCTTTAAGTGGCGCTCGTTCATGTTTTCACACTTTGCAAGCACCTCTCTCACATCGCGAATACGAATGAAAGATTGGCATGAGCCTATAGCGAAGTATTGAAACGCTCCTGACTCATAAGCTGCTTTTACGCGCTGAAAGTCTAACTCTGGGTTCTCACTGAACACCATAAACGAGTTGTCAGCAGTGTAGGGTTCCCACATTGGTTTGCCTACTTGCCCGACTCTGGCAATAAAGAAACTGGCTGTTAAAGAGCGATTGAAGGATTTAATTATCAAGAGACCTCCTTTACAGGGGTGTTCCCCAACGAACCCCCTTCTTGTTCGGTTCATGTATATAGTAATATGTCTAAATAGACATGTCAATTTAGACATAATGATAAACCGTGACATATGGCACATTCAAACCAAATTTTGCATGCAAAATTCACCTAACTTGAAAAACAGTATTTGACAGTTATGGCCACAAAATTAAACACACAAAATCATATAGATAGTGAACTTATCCACTTAAACAGTGAATAAGTTCGGCAGTGAGAGGGGAGCCGTTGAGCCCTGTATCTATAGTTGAGATTCGCACCAATTCTCTAACTCTTGAGCTTCTTTCAATGACTCACAGTCATGCAAGTCATCGATCCCTCCAGTTTTCAGATGACCGAATACTGTCCAACATACAATCTCTTCACCATCAACATGCAAGCCGTCTGCATCGACCTCACTCATTAGGTGAGAGACAAAATAGGTTTCATCGCTGTTTGGGCTGTCATTGGTGCAAGGCATCATTTCTATACCATCGTATAGTGACCAATCTGGGGCAACGCCTTCAGATAAGCAGTTCCACGAACAAGGAATATCATTTTTAGGAGAGCTTTCGCGGTCAAGCGGCGATGCGCTTGTTTCTTCTTGGGGGTTAGAGCGAGTTTTAGCTAGGTTTTGTTGCGTCATTTTGAGTTACCTTTGTTGTTTGAGTATCACTTCCTGGAGCCGCTTGGCTGTACGGCCTCGGTTCACGGTTCTCAATGACAAGGGCGCATCGCGGCGGAGCGAACCCTTTTCATTGGGGTTCTTAACTGAGACGTTAAACAGCTAACGGCCAGGAGTGATGCGAATGCGAAGGTTGGAGGCGCAAGGGGTAAACCTAGCTATTATTCGCACTTAGCCCTAAAAGAAAGGTAACGAGGAAGAATGACGAGGCGCAGCGGAGTAGGGAAGGGCACCGTAAATTTTGCATGCAAAATTTTACCAGGTAGACCTCTAGTGATTCATTGAGCGGGTAGGGATGAATGTTAGGCCAAAGAGTAGGAACCACCAGATAACTGAGGTAATAGAGCTTAGTAACCCCATAAAGAGAACAGTGCCTACTATCTGCCCCATATCAACAAATACCATAGTCCCAACGAATGCCATGATTAAGAATACAGGCAAAGATAGTAATGCGCTTCGGAGAGCATTACTAAAGTCTGTATTACTCGGGACACAATAGAACGACAGCATAATTACTAGGGCAAACTGCCACCACTCGGTACTTTTCGCAAACATTAACAGTAGTTCAGGCGCTAACGTCAATGCGTTACCAAAAACAATAAATGGGTCAACTGACAAGTCGATAGTGAAGTTTAGTGACCGAAAGGCTAGGTAGTGAACCAAGCCTACAGATGTCATGAAGGGCGCTATCGCTATAAAGAAATTGCCCATAACCTGGAATGAGGATGAAACATTGTAAGAGTGGCTAACATACGCTTTCGTTCGCCAAGAAAAAAGCTTTACTCCAGTAATTTTGTGGCCAAATAGTAGTACCATCACCAAATGGCTGAGCTCATGGATAGGTGTACCAATCAACCCAAATAAGGAATAAGTATGCCGCGCAATAGGGTGATTAAATACAGCTTTTCCAACTAAGAGGTGTCCCAGGTTAAATATGGCAAACACAAACACTAAGGGAAAAATTAGAAAGTAAAGTGAGTGTAGTGCATGCCCCATTTTGACAACTCCTAGCTATTAACTGTTTTTAGACTAGAATTTTGCATGCAAAATTTCGTCGCAATTGAAACCCTGCTTTGCACCTGTACACTCACCGACGTTTCTCTTACCCTTCTTTTTGCACGACAATTTCTACTATACGATTGTTGTCGAATGTAAATCTTTGAACACCTGATTCTGTTAAATCAAATTTGACCTTGTACTCGTATTCCACCTCTTGGGGTTCACCCGTATTCATACATAGGTCAAACTCAGTTTCTTTTGGTTCTGTATACGTAGATTCGTCAATCACCGTCTCAAAAAACTTCACAGTAGCGGCTTGAACATCAATATGATAGGCAACCCCTTCATAGAACTGTTTACCGCCTGACTTACTAATAGTTTTCGAACCTTTTTTCTCACATGTTTTTATGAAATAAGGGACTTCATTTCCATTGGAGAAATGGTTCCTTTCGGACGTAAAAAGCGAGTGCTTATAAAGCAGCTCATCACCGTTGAATAATGCAACTTGATAAACGTATTGATCTGGCGATTTCACGGCCAAGGAAGGTGTGCTTCCAAGAATAGAAAGCAATGCCACTGTAAGTAATTTTGTTTTCATAACATTCTCTTTTGAGTAAACAATTTTGCATGCAAAATTTTGTCGGACGAAGGATCTCGATTTCATTTACCTTCATGTTACCGCGAAGAATTCGCACTAGGAGTAAATATAAGACTTTACTCGATAACTGGGATAACTTGATAGGAGATTTCAGATTGGTCAAAGAAGTCCAATAGTTTTTGGAAGTGCTTACGGTTTCTATAAACCTTTGCACAATCGAAAGAAGTGGTAAGAGAACAACTCGTTCCACATCGTTTAATTGAGGTGACGTAAGACCTATCTAGCCCTTTATCACTATTGCGAACTTTGAGCCTTTCTGTAACTTCGATAACCCACGCCATGACGCTTTACTCCTGTCTCTCCAGTTCGTCAGCAATATCACGAAGCACCTCGATCCATTTTTCTTTCGCTTCGCCCTTAAATGTCATGCTTTCGAAAGATTGCTTAAGCGAAAAAGTGGATAACGGAATCTCTGGTGATAAGGAAACATTCACCCTTCCTGCGGCAATATCATCAATGAGAAGTGAAGGCTTGATAGGCCATGACAAACCTTTTGGATCTGTTTCGTATTGCATTAGTTTTCCTTAGTTAGTAATTCTGTTCTTCTCTAGCTCGATGCCAATACTCTAGATTGATTTGGCCTTTAGCCCTAACTTTAAGTTCAAGAGCCTCAACCTGCATTTTCTCCCCCATGCATGGGTGAATGTAAACACGTCCATCTTGCAATAGGAGTTTTAACAAATACACATCCACCGACTTTTCATTACCATGCTCATCATAGCCATCAAAGGCTGGCCTTGAGGGCATAGTCAGCAAAGCCTTATCTAGATCAATCAGCTCTGCCATATATTCCCTCGTTATTTGGTTAGTGAGATAAGCTCACCACGAAACTGCTTTTCAACTTGGATCAGTTTGTCTTTGAAAGCAGGGGCAAGACTCATAAATTGACGGTTGAAATACTGCCCGACAACTGGCGACCAGTAGGCTGCATCTTCGGGCGCGTCTGCTTTGATTTGTTCAATGTCCATAAGCCTCATTTTCCCTACTTGTTTGATTTCTTCGTATAAGCTCTTTTAGGGCGCATTCTCGCAGAGTGTAATTCCTCTGCATACATTCGACCTTTACTAGTAAGTTGCCACATATTTTCATTCTCTCGCGCTGAAGCATTAAGCAACTTGTCTTCATTAGACTGGTACACTAAATATCCGTTGTCTGCCAATGTCCTTAACCCTACCAAGAAGTTATTAGAGGCTAACTCTTTACATAACGACTGGCTGACCTGTTTACGTAGATAGCTAGTATGTACCGGAGTATGAATACCTTGATTGAGTTCGATATAGTGAATCATCAACATTGCGTTCTTTTGCTGTGCGCTAATCCTAATACTCAAAAATAACCTTAATCATACCCATATGAATATAGAGTAAATTATATATCACTCCTTAATCATACGGGTATGATTAAGGAAGCATTTCACAATGAAATGTAATTGCAAACTATGAACAATTAACTGTTGCCCCGCTATTTAGTTATTTGCGATATATAGAGCGATTGTACGGAGTTTAAAAACCGTCGTAATATCCAAACGCTGTTCATCAATATCTAACGAGTAACACTCAATCCTTTCTGGGCAGGGTTTTGCTATAAGTTGCTTGCCTTCAAAAGCTCTGCGCTTCTTTTTTGGCCTTTTTCTAGCTTTCGCACTTGATACCTTGATTGGACGCTCAATCCTCCACTGCTTTAGGCAACTTTGGCAAACCTTCCCCCCGCTATTTTTTGCAGCAGTTATGGTGTGAAAATGTTCTGCTTGTTCGAACACCACTTTATTACAGTAAGTAACGTTTCTACTCTGGGATCTTCGTTTGGTTTTCAAAATACAAGGCAATTACGACTAACTCCTCTGGCAACTATTACGCTCTACTCCGAAACAGTCAGTAAAACGGTAGGATTATGCCTTATTATTACTGATTACTCCGGTATTGGTAACTATCCCAAGACCAACTATTACTGAGTGCTCCGGTTGCTAGGAGTGATTAGTAATAGTTAGGTGGTACTTCCTTTTGCAGTTCTGCAAAAGGGTTCTTTTCCCTCGTTACTCTGATTCGCACAGTTGGCGAAGATCATTAAACAAATAAAAGCCTTCTTCTTTTACTGCTTTGATGACTTCGATTAAAAGCTCATATTCAGTTTCAGAAGCTTTAGAAAGGAAAAGGTAGAGATCTAAATCTTCATCACCTTGGCTTGTTAGGTGTGCAATTAAATCAGCAATCAGACCTAGCTTATTACTCTCGATTTCCTGCTTTAGTGCTGCAATTAACGCTTCAAACTTCATCGTTTTTACCCCTGTTTTCTTGGTTGATTAAGTTCTGTAACTTTATCGCCCCCGTCTGGGTGATAAGTGTTTACGACTTCAACGTTTTCAAAACGATTAAGAACGCGCAGCATTTGACAACCAAACCACCAATAAAGCTTAGAAAATGCCGCGTATGGTGCTTCCGTTCTGAAATGGCAATACCATGCTTGCTCATCTATTTTTACGAATGGTTTAGGCATATTCCCCCCAATCTTTGTACTCAGCGATAACATTTCCTTTATCGTCAAAGTATTTCATTTTCCACTGCGGGTGATAATTCGTTGATTGCTTCTCACCATCTAATCGAACATTGAGATTCATCTGACTGTTGGAACTAGAGATTACACCGAATTTTCCGTTGTAAACTTGGACACGCATACCGCGCTTAATAAAAGGCATATCGCGCCCATCACGTACTGTTTGAAGACTCATAACTTCCCCTCGTTACTTGATTGTTCCGGTGATTTTGAACCAATGCTGCACAAAGCGATCGCCCTGACCAATTAACTCAATTGGCAATGCGAAAATTCGAAACAGAAAGCGAGCTAATTGTCCTGTCCAGACTGGCACATAATTTCGAGTACACATCTCTTCTATCTGGCCTTCTGAATCCATGCGTAAATACACAGGCACAACGCCAAACATCCAAGCGTAGTGCGTGTACTCTTTCTTGATTTGTTCTTTTGGCATGATAGTGCGCCACATGGCTACTTTTCCCCTGCTATACGCTTAGTAGCTTAAACTTGCTG
This sequence comes from Vibrio tubiashii ATCC 19109, assembly GCF_000772105.1. Lineage (NCBI taxonomy): Bacteria > Pseudomonadati > Pseudomonadota > Gammaproteobacteria > Vibrionales > Vibrionaceae > Vibrio > Vibrio tubiashii. Next base: position 49,855 of record NZ_CP009358.1, on the reverse strand, counting down.
TAATCAAGTCCTGAGCGCTCAAGTTCATCAAATGACTGCGCTTGAATAATCACTCGACCATTTTTTGCATAGGCTTCGGTAATATCTTGATCAGTACCGCCGTCTTTAACGAACGTTGACAAACTGTTTACCGTAATTACGGTAGATCTGATTTGTCCTGCAATAGCCATTGAGAGCGCACCAGTCCCCGTCCCAACCTGACCGACAATTACTAGCGGCCTTTCCGCGATATGTCGCAACCCTGCTTTGAACAGGTATGTTTTCTCTACGAATGAAAACATTGACTTACCTTTACCTGTAACCATGCTCTTTTCCCCTTGTTACTGATTGATAAGCAAATCTTGAACTTCTTGATGGGCCATTTCAGATAATTCCTTTATTTGAACCACCGACACATACCCTTGTTCTAGCAAAATCTCATACAGTTTATCGTTGGTTTCTGGTGCGGGTATCGAGTTAATACTTTGAATTAGAAAAAGGTGCATAGGACTCCACAAATCCATGAGTGCAGGCCCAAAGAACAGATACCAACCAGTAGAAAGAACCGCAGCAATACCAAGGGAAATAGCAAATACCCCAAACATAAAATCATGCTTAGCTTGAGAGTTATATTCGGATCTAAGTTGCTGAACCATTACCTTTTCAAGAGTCTCGATACTAGCCATCGTCTTTTCCCCTTACAGACCTTTGAAGTCGATTTTAAGCCTACGCCCCACTGGATAAGCTTCTTCGTTATAGGTTTTCTCGTAACCGCCAATGAACTGAGAAAGAAACCAAAGAGACAAGATTTCAATTCTTGATTTGGGGATGAAAACTAATCGCCCCGATAGCTTTTTAACCTGCATATTTTCCCTACTATTCTTGTTCGTTTAAAATTTCGGTGCTCATATCATCAATGAGCATCGAGAGAACTTCACTTTTTTGAGCCGTTGCACCGACACCTTGAACATGTAAATGATCGTTAGAAAATCGGTGCATCTGGTTGAAAGCTTCTTCAGCAGTGTGCTGCGCTGTGGAGCTATGCTTCAGCTTGTACAGTGCTTCATTCATTTGGTTTATATCGAACCCTGACATTGCCTGATTACTCCATTAATTCGTTCGTCGGAAATATCTCAAAGTGGTGTTCCTTTTCGAACACCTCCCAAGACTCAGCTTCCACGCATTGCGTCATCGTAGAGTGAGAGCCTATGTCATAGCCAATGACTAACCATAGAAAAGCACCTGCTTCACGCTCTCCCAAGCTTGGGTAACAGCGAACAATCTCAGCGTCTTGAGATACCCAAGGGAAACGCTTGATCACTCGGTCTAAAAGCCTTTTCTTGATTGCGGCCATGACTGACTACTCCCTACTTGTTTGATTTAAAACCGTCTCTAACCCATCGGCGTATCGATAGCTCACACCCGATTGTTAGACAGACGCCGTTAGCCATTCCTGCATGAGTTGCAACTTGATCGCACCCACAAGAGCAACGGCGCTTGCGTGACTTGAATTTGTAGTCATCAATATATCGCTCGTGCTCTGTAGAACTGCCATATTGCCCCCAACCGTCCATAGAAATGTCTACTCCCATGCCTAGCTTCTATCCAACACAGATAACAAAAAGCTTCCAGTATGACCTTGTAACCAAGCTCGATGTAGCATGGTCTTAGCTACTAGTTTACGGATGAGTTTTGGTACTGGTTTCCTCCCCAATGCTACAGATTTATAAGCATAAATACGTACCAATTCAAAAGAGTCACATTCCATACCTTTTCCACTCATCCCTAAAAGCCCCATATATTGAAATTACTTTATGTCATGACAATTATTATACATGTAGATGTATAAAAAGCAAACATCTTGACTTAAAAAACGTCATGACACAAAATGAGGTTATGACTACAGAAAAACGACAGCGAGGACGCCCTAAGCAGGACGTTACTCTAGATAAAAAGCAAGAAATACGGTGTACAGAGGATGATAAAACGCTGTGGAAACGTGCGGCTGAAAATCATGATTCTGTCAGTGATTGGGCGAGAGAAGTCCTCACACGAAGCGCAAAGAGGACTGTAAATAAAAATGGCTAGAACACACATTCAGGGAAACGTAAAAATTGGTCATCTATATGACTGTATTTTCGGAGAGTTCAAAAGCACAGGTCAGGGAACTACTACAGATAAAAATCAGGCCGACGAATACAATTATAATCATCGAATCCCAAACGAGATGATAAAGAAACGTTTGGTTGTAGTAGTTGGCAAGCACAAAGGTCAATATATAGTAGTGCCTATCTCCGCAACCAAAGAAGAAGCCAAAAGAGTCGAGAAAGAACCTGAATATCAAGGGTTTCATGTAAAGCTGCTCAATACCGACATTCCTGCAACAGAAAGATATCCTTACGGTGTAGAACGTTGGGCTAAATGTAACCTAATATCAACGATCGATGGTGGTAGGTTAAGAGATTTACCTCTAGGTCAGGGGAAAGGTTTCGTAGCCGCACAAAAAGTCTCTGACGCCACATTAAGGAAGATAAGGGAAGGTGTAATCATTGCGATTGGTATGAGAGATATACTTGTAACAGCTCAAGATAACACCGATAGCAATAGTGCCAATGATACTATTGACGCCACGGTCAAATAATCCTAATATAACCATGTAGCCGCAAGGCAAGTTTATTTTTTAGCCGCAAGGCAAGTTTCGGAAAGCCTCGTCATTAGACGGGGCTTTTTCGTATCTGCATTCTAGTGGTGCCGACCGTTTAGGCTTGAAAATGGTCAAGAAACCCCCACATTCTAATAGTCCTACTAACTAACAATCTCGTTATGCAGATCCAAAAAGATTTTGACTACTACCACAATCTACACCGCACCGTGACAGATGCGTTGCTCCACTTGTTGTTTCAAGTTTCAGCTAGTCCACGTTTTGTCCCAACAACCAAGCGTAACGAAATACTGGTGAAGTACTTAAAGATCAAGGCCAAAGACAAACATTTGGCCAACATCAAAAAAGACATCAAATTGATGCTCAATATAGCCCGAACTCGTAACGGCAACCTTGAAATGAGGTTGTATCAGCTCAACGAGAAAGCGAACAACACTCAAGTGGCGGGAGCAGAAAGGTTGTATTCGCTTCTTACCTACTTGTACGACGAGCATGGGATTGAATCTCGGTTGTTTGAAGAGGGAAGCGAACCAGAGCCGGAAATTCTCTACATGCTAGGGGATCACATAGAACATTGTTTTGATACCGATAACCAACAAATCGCACCTCTCTCGATGCTGATCCAATCAGAATCAGCACCACAATTGGAAGCGATCATCAAACAGCAAGGTTGGTTCTCGGCTGAAATGAAGGAATGGAACGAGACCACATATCAGGCGCACCTTGTCTTGCATCCACTTTAGCAGCAAGCTTTAGAAATGAAGACCTATCAAAACGCCATATCTGCAATGGCTAACATACTTACTGTATCCGTCTCTATCAGCCTTAATGTAGTTTCAAGAGTTTTATTACCAAGCATTAAGTGGATTGTAGGGACATCCACACCTTGACGCTTAAGCCTTACAGCAAATGTACGTCTCCCGCTAAGAATACTCGGCTGCTCAATGCCTGAATCGGATAACAGTCGTTTGATATGCTCATTTAGAGCATTGCAATGATAGGTTGTATTACCCTTTTCTGTAGTTCTACGCTTGATTTTAAAGTGCTCGCCATTACTTCGTTTAAAGAACGGTTCATCTTCATCAAAACCGTTGTATAGGTCGGGATGATCACCATCTTTTTTACGCTTCTCAATGTAGCTCTTGATTAGGTTTTGCAACTTAGTGTTGGACAGGTAAAAGTCTCGGCTCACTTCGCCTTTGACAGTAAAGCACTTTGCCAGTTGTCCGTTCTTCTTAACAATATCTCGAACCTGTACGCGACAAATTTCTAGCGTACTCATTCCACTACCAAGAAAGAACCCCATTAAACAAGCGTTAAGCTCTGGCTCTGGTGTCTGTGTAATAACTTTAAAGATCCAAGTTTTGTCTTTGTCCTCGATGAGCGTTGGTAGTGCCATGTGTGTAATTTCCTGTTTTACATGAAGAAACACACACGCTAACAGTGGATAGTTTAGAAATCAGTGATCTAGGTACTGGCGTTACTAAGTTTGGGGGAAAACGCCCAAACCACAATATGTAGTAGCGTTTAGCAGCTGAGACAACACTAAATGTTGTAGTGGTAAACTCTCGGTCAAATGGTGGTCAGTTCTGCCCAAAGTTTACCACCGCTAACGACTCAAAGTGGCATTTTCATTATTTGACTTTTTAGGCGGCGTTGTTTGGTTTTTTTTATCTCCTTCCTTAACGTAAAGGTTCTTCGGCGAAATGCCATTAACACAAATAAGGAATCTTATGTTTCTATCAATATACATATCACCAACTGTTCTTCATCGCATGATTTCCATGCTGCCTTGGTTAGTTCCACTATTACTTGATGGCAACGCATTGCCTTTCATTTGAGCAGCAAACAACGAGTCCTGTCCGATAACGTGGCGGGACTCGCCAAGCACTACACAATCGCTTTCCAGAGATAACCTAGCGGTCTGGAAAACTCATGTGCATTGTTGTCTAACGGGCAACAGCACGAAATGCTAGTTCTTGCTTTTCTGAGATCACAAATCGGTGTTTGGCCACGCGAACCGGTGATTATTTTATGCTGCTAAAACCGTTCTGCAGCGACCTGTTTGCAGAACAATATAAAATCGACAAGATAGCGACTCAAGGCGACCATAAAAGCAAATCTGTGGTCAAAGCGTTAGCGTTCCGACTCGTCGGATTGTCCACAAATTTGTTTTAGTGGGGGTCTAGCGGGTAGGCGAAGCCGTAGGGCAGCATTGCGCCCTGAAAATTGCAGAACTGCAATTTAAGAAAAGGTCGAGATTAACTCTCGACCTCCGTTACCATCAACCTTTGTTTGGGGCTGATTTCAAACAGCGCCCAACCATTGCCTAGACTAACGACGATGGGTCTATATCTAAAGGTTAACATTACTTCGACAATTGATGCCTCCAAGCAATCCAACAACTCTATAGGCTTAGCCTCAGAACATTCATTACCGATAGAATCGTATAAATACCCTTTAAACATCTTAGTTAACAGCATCGAGGTAAGTACTTAAGAAATCTTCGAGTTCATGTGCTTCCATTGAACGTAGCTTAGGCGCGATGTGACGGTGATCGTTCAAATAATTGATAGCTCGAGTTACCAATTTATCACCACCACATACAACGATATAGTGTTCAAAGTTAGTATTGGCAGCATCAAGAACAGTATGGCCAAGCTTCTCTATTGTAGTTCCGTTGACTTCCTGCCACTTTGCCGCGATCTGTATCGCGCCTTGGCTAGTGTGAAGTAAGAAATGGGCTCGATCTTGTTTGTCCTCAATAATGCTAGGATAAGAGACATTCCTTTGATATGTATTAGGCTCCCTAGAGTCGGATTTCTCAAAGCCCATGCCCTCAACAATGCATTCAATATCTTTAACTAATTCGGTTCTGGCCACAACGTTCTCCTTTTAAATGCAACAAGACACATTGTAACAAAGCTCATTGCGCTTGAAAAACACACAACCAAAGAGGCAGCTATGACAAACAAATCTGATAAACGCCGCTACTTCCCTGTTGGGGATGTGGAACGGGTCGAATACCCTTGTCAGAAATGCAATCAAGGCTTTTACCGTTACAACGTCAACGGGGAACGCATCGAGAAACACAACCAGATGCAACACAATTGCACCCACTGTAATGCAGTGACCTTTTTTACTATTCGGGCTGTGAAGCCCAACGGTACGGTTTTGTACGTTAAGCATTAAATCAAATAGTTAAAGTAGCATGACGTTTAGGTATACCCTGCGATCACTGGTAAAAAACACACCAAAATCAATATACGACATAACTTATGTGTCACCACTGGCTGTGTCATTACTTAAATGACATGCCCGCTTTTTGTTAGCGTACGTTTTCGTTCCGTTGGGCTTCATACCCCTATTCCGTATCCCGCTCTAAAGTACAAGAATCGCATCTTTGTCGATTGGGAAACGATCAGAGGACAGCCAATTGAGAAAAGTTGATCTTTTGGAGCTTTGGCCACAAATCTAGACCAATACAGTGAACGGTTAAAACCCGCCGAATATGAGCAAAATTCTGTAATAAACTTTCAGCGAGCAAACGCGCCAATTTTGGGCAGAAAAAAGCGACTTATTCCATGTTGAAGCGCGAAGCGGCGAAAACCTGGTATAAGTCGCGATGAAGTCGGGCATTTAACATATAATGCGTAATCAGTACCAAAAAGTAGAGGTATGTTAAGAAGGTTTCATAGCGCGTAAACTTATGAGCCTTAGCTCCCCAAATGAAGATTATTTTTCCAATTCAGTTAGAATGGGATATCTCAACAGATAAGAACAAGGTCGTTGTATCCGAAAATGAACAGGCAACCAATAGAGATAAATGGAATTGTGAAGGACATGGATCACCTTCGCCCGCACATTTGGAATTATGTCATACCGGAAAAAAACGGAAAGCCAGCTCAATCCTATAGGATTCTAATCACCTTTAGCTGCCATTGTTTCACGAAGGGATATAAAGATGAGCATGACAATAGTTTTGTCGTAGTAGAAAACGGAGAGCAACGTACTTTTTGTGAAGACAGATACACTCGTTCGTTCGATTTGTTAGAGCACATCAAAGCCATGGGACCCGCAAATGTGTTTATAAATCATAAGAAAGGTCAACGACAAAACTATATGCGTGTGCCAGTCCCAACGGGCAACTACGAAATCTATTTCAAACTATCAAGAGCAAGTAAGCGAGAGATCGATTTGAACTTGTATGTTCAGAGCGCATTCCTACGAACGACGGGACAATCAAGAAAGCTAGGTAAGATAAGATTCGCAGTGGTTGTCCATAACACCCATCACAACAAACCAATCAATCCACCGCCGCGACACAGAAAATAAGATACAAAAAAACCACCTGCTAGAGGTGGTTATTGTACTTCTAAGAAGTAAATACTGGAGCCTTTGGTCATCGCGCTCTTGGGCGTCAACCTAACTCATTGAATTAGGCGGCATAGACACACTGCTAAGCAGCTCCGTTCAAATGTCTACACAAACATAATATATACAGTGCCTAATATTTACTAATAGGTTATGCCTATTAATAAATCGCGACTTGCGTAAACATTACAACTATGTCTTTAAAAGTTGTTTTTTGCAGTGGTACCCATACGAAATTTGAGTCGCTTTCGGTAGGGTTAAAAATTCTTGTTCAAAATTACGAAATGCTGGACAAATACTTTTACCTGTTTCTACTTTTCCAAGTTCTACTGCTAAACAGTCACGTTGTGCATCAGCTAACTCAACATTACCAATATTTATTAAGCTCTCAACCTTTTGGTTATGAGCGATGAAATCTGCATCGCACTCAGAAGCACTAACTGACGCCACACTAAAGAATAAAGACAAAATTAAAGCAATAGTAATTTTCATTTGATACTCCATGTAATAATTAACTTTGCATGCAAATTCATCATTACATAATGATTCCTTTTCGCGCCATAAAGGGTCAAACGGCGATTAGAAGAACATTGCACCCGAAGAACAAAGTGTTCTCTCTGACAAAGGGTAAACAGCCAATGAATTTATCCTACTTTCACAGTTCTTTTTGCCCTGAATATTTTTCAGCGTAATTTTGCATGCAAAATTCAAGAAGATAGATAGCGCATTTAGTGACAACGTCACCATGAGGAGCTTTGCGACGAATACCAGAACGCGCGAGCGCAGCGAGTAAGAAGCATACTTTCAGAAAATGTAATTGCTTATGGGTAAGAAGATAGTGATGGTACGAAAATTGCCCTTCTCCTTGCTAGAATGCGCGAGCGTAGCGAGTAAGATTGTTCGATTTTCTTATCGCGATCTCAGTGTATGGCGCATAGCTAAGGCTCTACGTTTGGGGCCCATAAATGCCCTATTGATGTTAATGGGTGTAGTTACTAAAAGGGCATTTATGGGAGGTACTATTAGATCACTTATGGTTGAGCTATCGTGATAGTAACCTGACGGCGCTATCGCTTGTCTGCTTCACACTGTCTCTACAAACTACGTTTATAGCAGCCAGCGCGAACCTTGATTATATTTATCAATATTAATTTCAATGTTTATTTAAGTATTTATTTTCAATAAGAGGAAACCCTAATTACATCCAATTTTAAAGCTATAACTTAAGGCTACCTTTTGAGCAAAACCACTATTAACTTGTTCAATCACATAGATGGACTCAAGCAAACCACCTAAATTGGAGCGATTAAGTGATTATGTTGCTCAAAAAATGAACATTTATTTTCTCTAGACGTGCGAAATCCTCCGCTCTCGCGGATTCGTTTTAATCTATTTAACCAGGAAGCAGTCGAGGTTGAATCTGCTTAGATAGGAACATCTTTGCAGTTGTATCGGCAAAACGATTCAAAGTGGATGCGTTGAACATCTCTTGGATTCCTGATGCGATGGTTCTAAAGCTCATCCAGTTGAAGCGCAAACCTTTTTTCTCTTGACGTTCTCTCGTTGCAAGAATGAACTGAGCTATATTTTTATAGCGAACTACCTTTAGGTCGCTAAAGAAACGTTCTGAAAACTGCTTATATGCGGCCGCACTACGGACAGAGCCTTCACTAGAATCCACACATACATTTATTCTTTCTGATGAGTAATACCCTGCAAGCTTAAGGTATCTAATTACCTTTCCGAAAGATTTTGGAGAGATATACTCTCCCCACCGCAAGGCGTAGTCTTCCTGAAGCTGGTTATAACTAATCGTCTGCATTCCCGCTTCAGTGGGGAGTCCTACTCGGCCTCCGATTAAATCGGTGTTAGGTAGCATACAAGCCAACACTTTGGCGATAAGTCGGCGACATTGGATATTATTAATAGCCGAACCCACCCATGCGTTAAGAGCAGGGAAGCGATTAGGATTATCGATAAACTCTTCAAGCGCTTTCAAGATCCGCGCAAACTCTTCAGGCAAGTACTTCCATTCGCCATTTGGGAACAAACGTCTCGCTTTGAAGCCAAACTCAAAGTTAGGCGATTTTTTCTGCTCCGAAGCAACGACTAAATGATGAGTATCGATAAGACTGCATTTATACGCTTTACGCTTAGCTCGATATTCAGCATCTTTAAGCTTTCTTTGCTCGCTGCTTTCGTCAGCAAAAGGATCTAAATTAGAGAAGTGCATAACACATACTACTCCAGTCAAAAGATCTCAAACGACAGATATAACTATCTTGCTTAAGTCTAAAGAAGGGTATGTGTCTATGTATAAAAAAGGGCTTGGCTTTCAGTAAGCCATACAGATATGTAATCATAGTATCTCCAATGTAAAAGTCAGTTTGGGGTCTCAAGCCAAACTTCAGATCTAAATCTATAGAAAGATCGCACAAAGATCAAGCTACTGAATTTCAGATACAAAAAAACCGCTTACCATTGGAGTCATAAGCGGTTTTTTGCGAATGCTATATAGTTAGATTGAGGGTCTAACACATTCTACTCAAATCTAATTCACTACATAGAAAACTTCTCTATGTAGACAGTGCTCTATGTAATGCACTAGGTCATCTGAGATAACTTATATTCTACTACCTTCTTCACAGAACTCAAGACAAATAAACTTGACAACGCTAAAGAAAATTTGACGACCAAACCACTTTTCCTAGCACAACCACATCTTTTGCATCCAATAACTCTTCAGCATAACTAGGATTGTGGCTCTTTAGCACAATTTTCTCGAAACCAATCCGCCTAAGCTCTCTAACTTTCAACTCTCGACCATATGAGAAAACATATATTCCACCGTCGTGAATTGTCGTTTTACCTGCGTCTATTCCTATAATTGATTCAGAATATAGCGTTGGTTCCATACTATCGCCCGACACTCTAATGCAAAATATATCGTCCTCTAAAGACTTTGATATGATATATCTAGGGATATGAATCATATCTTTAAGTTCTTTCTGCAGAAATGTACGACAACCACCTGGAGCATAGACATCAGGATAGTAAGGAACCACTATGGTGTGTTGATTTATCTCAGCCTTGTCTTTGTTTTTTCCTGAACCCAACCACTCTATTGATACGTTAAAAATTTCAGCCAATTTAAGTAAGCTTCCACCCTTAGGGTTGCTCTCATCTCTTTCCCATTGAGAAATAGCAGTAGCAGTAACCCCAATCTTCTTAGCTAGCTCTCTCTGGCTGAACCCAAATTCAACTCTTTTGCTTTTGAGTCTTGTGCTTAATCTTTCCATACAAGCAAAGATAAACAACTTAAGCTAATAAAAACTGCACAATACATAAAGTTATCTTTACTATAAAATAAGAAACCTTTACAATAATTACTGATCAAATGATCATGCATTAACGGAGAAAACCAAGGGGCATGCGTGACAAAGAAACAAACCGTTAGCATCAACTTTGAGTTAGATCCTGATGTAAATACCGGCCTCCAAAACGACGGTAGAAAACATGGTCGCTCTAAGCGTAAAGAAGCGCAGTTCGTACTAAAGGCATGGTACTTAATGCCTGAACAAGAACGCGAGAAGTGGATACAGAAAGTGAATCTCTCCCCAAGTGACTGAGTTTTTTTGCGGTAAAAAGTCCAACTTTTGAACCAAAACAAGTTGGCAATTAGTTCTTTAACAACATGGCCATGGCTTATAGCTCACATCAAACTCAACGTTGGTAAATGTAGAGAGATGATTTTGAGTTATTAACGATGAATGCCCACAGTTATTCATCAATCACACCCAACGCTTGGCAAGCGAGGCAAGGGCACTGGAAGTCCGACCAGATTAAAGTGATAGGACGCTTTCAATGTGAAACCACTCACATTTCAATAAATCAATGAAATAATTTGAAACAATGTCTCAAATTCAACATTTTTTCTCTAACTGGTTGAAAAAAAGCAATTTATAAGATTTTCACCATCTTATCAGAACCAAAATCATACTTTTTCAGCAACCAATTGCAGTATTGCTTTGTTAATACACTTCAAATACATTCCCACGCAAAATAAAAGCCCAAAAAATGGGCAACGACGAAAAACGTCTAGGTTGGCTCTTTAAAATTTAATTTGATACCGCCCCATACTCATCTCATGGCGTTCCTGCCCAAAGGCTTAATAAAATAATGCAGGACACTTGCGCCCATATCTCGCGTGGTATCAATCCCCAATATAAAGAACTCGCCAACATCCTGCTTACTTGCAGATTCCATATTTGAAGAGAACATTCACTTAACAGCACCAATTAGAGACCGTCTCAACTCGTTGATGTGCCTGTGTTTTATTCTTTTCAAACATCAACAAACGACTCCTTATATCTCGCCACTGCGCTCAAGCGTAGGGCTCTGCACATCCTAAATTTCACCTGATGTGCGAACTTTAACAACATGGCCATGGCTATAGACCTCCCCAAGCTTAACGTTGATAAACGTAAAGTGCGGCTTTGGGTCTATTACAACGAATGCCCAAAATAATTCGTTAACCACACCCCACGCTTAGCAAGCGAGGCAGGGGCTTTGGGTTGTCCGACCAAATTAATGTGATAGGACATCAACTGTTGGTAAGGAAATAATATGTTGGAAGAAAACTCGAATAAGCAGCTCCACGTATCTCAATCTGAGGACAGGTTGCTCGCAAACATCTACAAAAATAAGCTCATCCGGTGCGGAGTTTCTAAGCGCGATGCTGAACGCTTGGCGACAAACAAAACGATAGATGAACTCAAAAAAGTATGTTCAGAACTAAAGCAATCAATAGCTTACGAGCCTACGTGCTCTAACTCTGAATCTAATGAGACAAGTAAGGTTGCTATTACAAGCTCAAGCAACGGAACTTGTCGAGTATGGAGTATCCGCCCTACAGGAAAACACCGACACCTAAGTTGCTCAAGAAAAAGAACAAAAGTCGATAAAGCCTTAAGCAACAGTCAAACTATCTCTAGTGATAATGACCCACTGAAGCATCTAGGTTACTTAGATGATGAGTTGAAAGAAGCTCGCTTAGAAGGACTTATCGAAAGCTACCTGAACCACAACCGCCATGGCCAAGAAAGAGAGCAAGAGACTCACTAAATAGTGAGGCATATTGAATATAGCGATCTTTCCTAAACACCTTTTCTACATTCAAATTCATTTGTTGGCGCTTTAAACGCCATCTCCCTTCGAAACAGTTTTCTCAAAGCAGCGCCCATCGGCGCTGTTTTGCGTTTGTTGTTTCTAACCCATGTTAACTAAGGAAATCACTCATGACTTTAACACAACGACAAGTCGGTTTAACTTTCGCCCTTTTCTTTGCTTGCGCTCTTCTGGCAACGCAACCTGCACTTGCCGCGGATATTTTTGCTTCTGGTAAAACGGCCATCAAGGAAAGTGCAGGCAAAGGATCGATGGTGGAAACAGCCATGCTAGGCTCCGGCTTAATCCTAGGAACAATTACTGGCTTCACCACTCGCAACTGGGTAGCTGGTGTTGGTGGATTTGTTGGTGGCAACATCCTTTGGGCAGTTGGTGCACCACTGGTAGGACTGGCTTAAATGGAAAATCCCGACCTCTTTTTCAGTATTCCCAGACACATGAACAAAGGGAAGCGTCTCGCGGGGTTTCCGCGAGATGAGATTGTCCCTGCTGCAATATTGTTTGGCCTTTGTTTTTGGCAAGGGTATTCGATCACTGGGATCATACTTGGATTCGGATGGTTCGGTGGCATTCGGTATATCAAAGTGGGCTACGGTGAGAACATCGTAGCCCTGACTTTTTATTGGTGGACTGAAGGTTTACTGAGCCGTGCTTACTTCACTCGAACGCCCTCTTCTGAGCGGCGTTATTGGATATTTTAAGGAGAACACTCTTGGATTCCTTCATCGCAGACGAGCGCCTTAAAACCAAAAGCCTACTTAGTGCGCTGCTCTTGGCGGGGTTCCTGGCAATGCTCATTACCAACATTGTGCTTGGTGTGAGCATTTACCAGGCTATCAACAACAAGAGCCGAACCTTTGTCCCTCCTTTCATCTCAAAAGCCTTCACCGTTTCGGATGGCAATGTCGATGAACCCTACCTTGAGATGATGGGAGAATTTATGGTTCACAAGAAGCTCAACATCACACCCGCCAATGTCCATAGACAATATGGAATGTTACTTGATTATGTCAGTGAGCAACAATGGCCAAACGTTCAGCCTCGACTCTTACGAGAAGCCGGACAAGTAAAGTCCGAGAATATTTCTAGCCGCTTCGACGTTGTACAAGTCGAAGTAGCACTTGAGGACTTAAAGGTACGGTTTACAGGCGACCTACAAAAACATGTGGGTAGCCGCCCTCTAGATCCAGAAAAAAATGTTGTTTACGAAGTTTCGTTTAGCTATGAGCAAGGCGAAATTTCTCTTCTTTCAATCAACCGTGTGGAACAAAAAAAATGAAAAGGCTAATCCTTCTTCTTGCCACACTGACGTTTCCTGGTATTGCTGCTGCTGAGAACGTCAGCATGATCAATTACTCCTTTAATGATGGCGACACTATCCCTATTTCTCTTTCCAGTTTGGACGTCAACCGACTTCGGGTAAAAGATGACCGAATCATGGATATTACCTGCCCTAGCGGGTTTTGCTCTTCGAGTGCGGAGCAAAGAGATAAAACAGGCTCCATCAAACTCAACATCAATATCAGCGCCCCGTTTACTGCGCAGCTCACAACGGAAAAAGGGCGTTTATTCGCCCTTTTTGTTACTCCAAAAGCAACGCCTGGTTTCATTACGCAGTTTACTTACTCCATGGCGCACCTAGAGCAAAAATCGGTCTTTGAACGTGAGTTTGATTACCCGACCGCTTTAGTTGAGTTTACTAAGGCAATGATGAACTGGAAGAAATACCAAAGTCCCGTGCCTGGCTTCTCGGTACATCATGTTGACCCCAACACGCTGCCCAAAAAAAACTCGGCCTTACCACTGACGCCCCAAGTGGTCTTTTCTGGTAAAGACTACTCAGGGATTATTTATCAGGTAACAAATAACGGCGATAGCGCTGTCGATCTCACCACGGCGCAGTTCTATAGCTACTCGGCTCGAAGTGCATCACTGGATGATTTTCACCTAAAGCCAGGTGAGTCAACCACGCTTTACTTAATAACAGGAGGGGGAGCCAATGATTTTCGATAAATTTTTTGCTCGCTTCTCGGAGCCGAAAGGGGACTTCGAGCAAGGCTCCGAAATCAATCAAGCAACCAAGAAGCGCAACCTCATCGCGACTCTTTCAGTTTTACTGTCACTTTGTGTGGCAGCAGTGGGGTTCTGGGCATATGTAAAAGAATCTCAAACACCGATACAGCAAGTACCTGAGCAGGAGGTGGCTTTTGGGGCAGTTGTCACCGATGACTTCACCGACAGAGATAATCAAAGCGCCCTCACCAATCAGCAATTGCAAATTGATGCTATGAATCAGGTACTCAAGAAATTTGAAGGCACGCTAGAGTCGTTTAATCAAACCTTAACTACAGGTTTAGGCAACATTGGTGATGCAGCCGAAAGAAACAGTAAGGCCACTTCAGACAAACTCAAACAGGACTGGGAGAAAGAGATTCAAGAGGTCAAGCGCCTGAAAGAGCAACTTACTGCACAACTCACACAAGGGCAGTTACCACCGGAACAACAAACGAGCGTGAATGGTCAAGGTAGCACCTTTGGCGACTATCGTTACCCTCCTGCCCCCACTTCGCAACATTCCGACAACAACCCCAACGAAGGTGAGTTTTCGTATAAAGAAAATCAGCGAAATCCCGTTGATAGCGCGGGGTTTGAAACCCAGTCCTTCCACTGGCAAGCCACGATTGAAGAAGCAAAATCCCTTCGCACTACTGACAACTACGTGCCAACCGGAACATTCGTCACTGCCGTTGTCACAGGTGGCGCGGACGCGAACGCAGGAGTGTCTGGTCAAGGCGACACTGCACCGATTGTCTTTCAAACCATTAACTCAGGCGTTCTACCTAACGGCAAAAAATCTAAGCTAAACAACTGTACGATTACGGGTTCAGTGTACGGCGAGATATCCGCAAGCCGAGGCATCACTCGGACTAATCGAATGAGCTGTATTCAACCTGACGGAGCCATCTTGGATATTCCTGTAAAAGCTACAGCATTCAACTTCGGTCGTAACGGCATTCGAGGCACCACCATTCTTAAGAATGGCAAGATTGTTCAAATGGCGGGGGTATCTGGAATTCTCACTGGCTTGGGTGAAACTGGAAAAGCGCTTTCTCAAACCACGACACCAACCGCGTTAGGGCCATCTCAATCCGTTAACGGCGAAGATGCGTTAGTTAACTTACTTGGTAATGCTACCTCAAGCGTAGGCAGCAAGCTTGCTGATTACTACATCAAACTGGCTGAGCTATATCACCCTATTGTCGAGGTAAATCCAGGCGCTATCGTAAACATTGTGTTTCTTGAAGGCTTTCCACTCGATCCCTTACTTGCTGAGGAATACGAGGCAGAAGTTAAGAGAGAAGAACAAGCCGCGAATAACACCCCACAAAATCAGTTAATGAGTGTACTGACGAATAGCCCTGCAATGACAGCAGGACAGGCCGTTAATCCACTGGCGGAAAAATTGGCTCAAGAAGGTATACCTTCCTCTCAATTCGGAAGCGCTCAATAGTGGTAGCAAACATCCTGCAAAGGAGTATCTATGGACAACCCACCTATCCACAGGATAGATGAATCGAATCTATTCCGTGCCTCATGTGAAACATCCCTTTGGGATTTTTTAAAAACCGATATAGGGAAAGGAAAGTGTATCGAATGTCACTTTCCTTTTAACAACAATGACGCTTGCCTCTCTCTGGATTTAGTCAGAATAGGTGTTGATTGGATTAAGTTTGCCAACACAGACAAGCTTTACCCCCCAGACTTCAAGCCTAGCTATATTGCTTTACGCAGTGTCGTAGAACTTAATCGAGCACTTCTAGAGAAGCCATTAGCTGAGCACTTTTATTGTAAGTTTGAGCAAAACAAGCTGACCTACCAACACAAACGTTCACTCAATCAAACCCATGTGGCCAGTGTGAGCTTTTCAGATGGCCACACACTCTACGCTCCATTCTAATTTATTTTAAAGGACACCATTATGTTCAGAATCCTACTCGTTCTAGTGGGCTTTTCTCTGCTGTCTGGTTGTGCTGCCGGACTCGGTGAAGAGTTTAGCTGTGACAAAGTGGGCGGCGTGAAAGGCTGCACAAGCATGAATGAAATTCGAGAGAATATCGACGCCTATAGCACACCTACTGGCTCCCCTCATTCTCATGCCTCCACTGCTCAAGTTCAGCCTTCCGTATTTGCAACGTTGCCTCGCAGAGACCGCCATGGCCAACCAGGGCGAACGCAAGACGAAGTAAGGAAGATCACCATCTTCCCTTTTAAAACCTCTACTCACAACCACTATATCGACACACTCGATATTTTCTTTGTTCTCGATGAAAGCGAATGGACGGGAAAACCTGTCCAGGCAATTATAAAGGACTAAATCATGAAACCACTTTTTTATAATGCAGCGAATGGCCTTAGCGCAGTGTTTAAAGACGCCAAAAAGAGTCAAAATCATATTCATAGAGAGTTACCCTACCGTCACTATGACTACACAGAGAACGTCTTTGAAAATCGCACATCTCGTGGTTTTGGTTTGCAAATCAGTGTGCTTGGCGGCGCAAACGACCAATTAATCATCTCACTCAATAACTTGGTAACAACACTCCCTCAAGGGAAAAAGTGGGATTATCAACTTCAGCTCATTGGTCACAACCGTGTAGGCCACTACATCGATGCCAACGAAAAAGTGATGGCGCAGCGTGGTGGCATCCTTGCTGATATGGCCAAGCGAGATGCACAGTACGCTCGTTATGCAGCAAAGGAAGGTTTTTTTCACAACCAGAAAAACAACCACTTCGACCTACGCGATTATGACGCATACTTCTTCGTTTCTACGAGTGACAAAAATCCTGAAGCGCTAAGAGACGTTCGAAGTGAAGTAGAAACTGCCCTCGTTCAATTAGGCTTTGACACACTGACGGTCTACCCCGAAATGCTGCTATCGCATGTCGGAGATGTTCTTAACTTTGACCCAGAACAAGACAGACCACTCACTCGCGAGTACAACCCACTCGACCCTCTCAACATCCAAGCGCTATCCCCCGACACTGAGTGTCTTATGCGCCGTGACCATTTGGCGATACGCCATACTTCACCAAAAGGCAAAGAGGTCAAGACTCGCTTGGTTAGTATGGGACTCTCTAAACTCCCTCATGACTTTAGATTGTATGGTTTACCGGAATGCTTTGCCTCAATTCGAAACGTTAGCCGTTCGATAGTCTGCCCTCACATGCTTACTCTTAATTTCCGATGTGAGCCCACAGGTAAACAAGAGGCTGACAACAACAAGAAAATCACTGACCTAACGAAAACCGTAGAGTCAAAGATGGTTTTGTTAGCGCCGACTGCGAAAGATGAACTCAAAGAACGCAAAGAGATTCAAGCAGGGCTTAACGGTAAAGAGTTTATTGTGACCTCGATGGCCTTAACGCTAACTTTGTTTACCAACGACACTCGGCAACGCCAAGACGTACAAGCAGCAAAAAATGCCTTTGAGGGGGCGGGGCTCAATCTTATCACGCTCAACATGCTGCAATCACAGTCTCTACTCTCAGTCTTACCTTTTATGATGAGTGATGGATTTTGGAATGACGCCAAGAAAGCAGGTCGAGTCCGAACGTTGAAAAGTTCAAACATGGTGAACTTCTTCCCCATGGTTCTGGACTTTAGGCGTTTAAAACCAGGTATTTTACTCCCCACGATGCGCCAACAAGTTTCTTTCTTTGATGCATTTACTTGTGGCAGTGATAACCAGAACATTGCACTTACGGGGGGGTCTGGTGCAGGTAAGAGTTTCCTGGTTCAAGAAATCGCTCGATGCGTCTACGCCATGATGGGGAAAGTGTGGATCTTAGACAAAGGCGAAAGTTATAAAAAACTCACGCTCATGTTAGGTGGCACTTACATGACGCATAAAAACATTTACTTAAGCCCATTTACGCATCTAGGTAAAATCGCGGATGGACAAACCTTTATCGATGATGACGGCCAAGAGGTCAATCCACTGGCCGAAGCGCTTCATAACATTACCGCTTTGTTTTCGACCATAGCCTCTCCATATGATCCACTCTCCAGTTATCAGCAAAACATTCTGGGTGGCGCTATCGTCACGGCTTGGGAGCGCAACAAAACAAAAACACTCGTCGATGATGTCCGAGATGCTTTGATGGAGAAATACACAGAGCTTGACGATATACGTATTCGAGATATCGCAGTGCAACTTGAACAATATTGTACGGGCGGCATTAATGGTGAGCTATTTAACAAGCCATCGATGCTCGATCCTGACGTACACTTTACCACGCTTGAACTTGATGGTTTCGCACCGAGCGTACTACGCAGTGTGATATTTGCATTGATTGTCACCATTAATCAACAAATGTACCTTTCAGGCGATCGCTCTACCCCTAAAATGTGCATCATTGAAGAGGCTTGGAGCTTACTGTCAGGTAGCAATAAACAAGCGCAAGAGTTCATTAACCAAGGCTACCGCACGGCTCGTAAGTTTGGTGGTTCTTTCTGCACAGTCACACAAGGCATTGATGACTTTTTCGCTAATGAAGAAGCCAAAGCTTGTTACAACAACTCCGATATCCACTTCATTCTTCGTCAAGGTGAAGGGTTCAATAAATACTTAATGGAAAACCCCAATGCATTCACCCCATTGGAAAAAGACCTCATTAAGCGCTTTGAGAAATCTTCTACCGCAGGGTACAGCAGTGTGCGAGTGAAAGCAGGTGGCCATGTGTCGTATCACCGATTTTTTGCCGACCCCGTCAAACGCGCGATGTACTCCACTGAGCCGAAGGAGTACGAGTTCTGCGAAAATCTTCACAAGAGCGGCATGGATATCAGCGAAGCTGTTCATCAAACCTCAATGCACTTTTATGGAGATCAAATCCGTGAATTCGAATCGCATATCTCATCCCTGTAGGCAAGCGCTATGCCTTGCCTTAATCTGCGCCTCCACCATGGCCAGTGCAAAAAACTTTGGGGTAATGGGGTCTACCTTCCCTATTGGTGAAATAGACATGCTGCTTTGGATTGAACAACGGCTTAAAAACTTCGAACGCACAGGCAAATTGGCTGACATGCAAGAAGAGTTTCAAGCTAGAGTGAAGCATAAAGTGAGCAACCCAACCCCTCTCCCAATTGGAACTACCACGACACCAGAAACGTTTTATGTGAACCCTAGCATGACCTTTCCAGGACAAGTCACTAACCCCAAAACAGGAGAAGTCATAGCAGGTAACGGGCAAACCGTTAATCCGTTTGATAGCTCAACCTGGCCAAAGGATAGCGCCAAGATGTTTCCTAAATTTCAGCTATCAAAAGTATTGCTGTTTCTCGATGCAAGCGACCCCAAACAAAGAGCTTTTGCCAGGCAGTTTACGCACGAAAAGCCAATCAAATACATCCTAACAGGCGGCAACCTTGATAGAACCGCTGAAATGTTAGGCACCCGTATTTACCACGCACAAGATGGTTTTATCACCAACAAACTCCACATTAAAAACGTCCCTTCGTTGGCTTACCAAGAAGGCGTTCGTTGGAGAATTGACGAATTTGATGTGTCCGCATTTAGTGAGGACGAATCTGATACGAATAACTAAGGACTTGTTATGCACGCACCATTACTCTTAGAGAAGCACGCTCAAAGCCCAGAAAAAGCAATGTGTCTGTTACTTTGCTTTATTGCTGACGTTGCGACAACCATCCGACTCAACACCCCTTACTATCAAGGGACACCAATGCCAACCGAGACACCACGCAATGTATTGTGGCTTTCAGAAATACTTGCAGGAATGAATAAGTTGAGCAAAGCCCTTACCCAAGACAACACTGCCGACGTAAGAAGGGAAATTGATAGCTTGGCGCATTATTGGACGCACTATCAAGATGAGATAAAAAGCGCTCAAAAAAACACCGCAGGAGACAACATGAGTTGGCATATCGAAGATGGTCTAAACATCTTGAACCTACTCAAATCTACGCACGGCACTCCCACAAACTAAGGAGGCAACATGAAACGTTGGTTCGTTCTCACGCTGCTTCTAATTAGCGGTCATGCAAACGCAGAAGGAGCGGCTTGTGTGAGCCGCTTTATTAACCCTATTTCTGATATTTGTTGGAACTGTTTGTTTCCAATGACCATAGGCTCAGCGACCGTGGTTCCCTCAAATTACCCAGATACTAACAACCCCGCTTCACCTATTTCCTATTGCCCTAAGCCCCCCCCCATTTTTATGCAAATCGGACTGAATATAGGCTACTGGGAGCCTTACGCCCTCACCGATGTCACTCGCGTTCCCTACTGTATGGTTAACATGGGGTTAGAAATGGGAGGTGCCAACAAACAGAAAATTGGAGGGCGAGTTACAGCAAGAGACAGTGACAGTAGCGATGGGGGATTTTATCAAGCGCATTGGTACAAATACCCCGTCATTTGGTGGCTACAACTTATTCAATCAACAGCGTGTATGGCCACGGATAATTTTGATATTGCCTACATGACTGAAATCGACCCCTTGTGGGATGATGATGAATTGTCGTTGGTGCTCAATCCGGAAGCGCTTTTGTTTGGCAACTTGGTTGCACAGTTGGCGTGCGTTCCCGAGGCAATGCTCACCTCTACCAATACGGCGTTACCCATTGACGCTCTCTTTTGGTGTATGGGCTCTCAAGGCAGTGCCTATCCATTAACGGGAACAACCAATTATCGAGATACGCCCATTCAAGCAGGCACATTAATTATGGAGAAGATCAATTATAAGCTCCATAGGCAAGGGATGATCATGGAGACAAGAGGCGAGGATGGCGCTATCTGCTATCAGTACCCAACACCAATTTTGCCTAAATCCCGATATCGCTATCAAATGTCTGGGCCGATACCCGATGCGGGATGGTGCCATCCCTACACTACCACAACCACCATTTGGGAATCTGGCCATGACAACCCTGTAACGGGGGACAATTTTGGTTTCGTCCAATGGCGCAAGCGAAACTGCGTCTTTTTGTAATTCCAACACTCACTTGAGGGCAGAAAGCTCGTTACTTCATCGAACTTCAGCCCTTCCCCATTAGAGCTCGCTTTTCACTGCTATAAGCGCGTAGCGCTTGTAGGGGGGAAAGGAGTACCGCGCAATGCGTGGAGATTAAGGAAATCACTCATGAAAACCACCTCAACCCTGGCAAAAATCAGCAAGTCTATTTTAATTATTTTCTTCATCATTAGCGCCTTGCTACTCGGGCAAGTATCACAATATTTACAAACCTTAAAAGACCATCAGAGGCATGAAATCAGTGCATGGGTTGATAATCACCCAGAACAGGCTTCTAAGGCTGAGACATTTATTGAACTTTGTTTAGATTCACGCCTCACGAGTAGAGAGGAATCACTAGAAGAGTCCGTTCTAAAAGAGCCTATGTCGCTGTATGACTGTGGCCACACCGTCAACGCAGATCAACTCGTTCAACATCTTAAAACAACCAACGCTCCCTGGTTAACTTTTGCTTGGCCACTGTCGGCTTTTGAGTAAGCGGGAGACAAGCAATGAAAACACTTATACTTCCTTTTTTGCTCTTCTTAGTGAGTACCTATTCTCATGCTTATTCGGAAGAAGAGCTCAAAGCTCTAGCAGAACGAGAGCACGCCATGATGCAGTCCCCTCCCCCAAACAACTGGGAGGGTGTTTGGGGTAAAGCCAGGCAACATCAACAAGCCTCAACGGAAGCAAGCCGAAAGATTCAATCTCTAGTGAAACCCAATGCGTTAACTGAACTTCTCAATACCCCTGTTCCAACCGAGAATCCAGATAGCGCACCAAAAGGTGTTATGGTCTTTGTCTCCCTAACCATGCCTGCAACCTCACTAAAGCAATTGCTTAGGCAGAGTGAAAAGACCGGAGTCCCTTTGGTGATTCGCGGTGTTCTTCCTCAAGGTTTCCCGGCAACAACCGCCAGAATAAGCCAACTAATAGGCATTAAAAGCAAGCATCCTATTCAGGCGGGATTTTCGATAAGCCCCGAATGGTTTAGGCAGTTCAGCATAGAACGTGTACCGGCTTTCGTATCGGTAAAAGACGGACGCTGTCTGCCAAAACAGCCCTGCTCCCCCAAAGACTACGACATTGTTTACGGGAACATTTCACTCTATCAAGCCTTGGACGTTCTCACTCAAGGTGATACAGGAGAAAACGCCAGGGACATCCTAAAAAGGTTAGAATAATGAACAAGGCACTCACACTCTCTCTTATCTTCCTGACATTTTTTGCTTTCGCCAACCAGGAGCAGTCCTTCAACGACACCGCAAACTGGGCAAAGCAGACATCAAAAAGCATGCTGACGCCAAACAACATCCCTCTCAACGTCAATGATTATTGCAAAGATGCGACATGCCAAGCTCAAGTTGCTAACCCCAATGAAAAGTCATTGAACGATGGAAATATGGAAGCCAAGGCAGCTCAAGCATTTGCTTCTAATGATTTGGCACAAGGCATAAGCAAGAACACAAATAAACCTCGCCCCGATTTTAAAAATGACCAAAAGATGCGATACGCCCTGATTGGTCAAGAAAATGCATTTGAGATTAGTCACGATAAATCCAACAAGTACGTGAATTGTGACAATGGTAATCAGTGTTTATTTGATGATTATGAGAAAGTGTGTCATTCGCCAACCAAAACCCCTGTACCCTGTTACAAAACACCCCAATTCATACCGGATGTCATAGCCGTTTCATGGACATGCAGCAGCGGAACTCTAGAGGGGACTCGATGTGTGACCCGTCGAAATGAATGTCGCCTCGATGCAAGTAACTTTTCGTCTGACACGCACACAACAACCTGTAATAACAATGGTGAGCGCACAACGGTTTGGAGGTGGGACGGAAGGAACGTATCTCCTAGTCAAGGTTTCTGGCGCGGTTACTTTGGGGGTAAAAGTCACTCAGCTTGGGATTGTAGTCGCGATAGAAATGGCTATTCAGACACCTATAGCTACGCCATTTGTACCACGCTCAGTTATTATCACAACGCAACTCCAGTGTGTCCGTCCGGTTATACCCGTGTGGGGTATCAGTGTGTTAAGAATGCTTTATCTTGGAAGAAAGATTGCTCCCTTATTAAAGAGTGTGCAGTGGTCAGTGAGCGTTGTGTCGAAGGCCCAGGATATCGAACCATTAACGGCGTCTCTACTTATCTCCCCTGTTGGAAATATGAGGTTTTGCACGAATGCGACTTGCCAGATAACTGCGGTCAATTTTCAGAATGCCGCGATGGTAAGCGAGAGTGCAGCCTTAAACAAAACGGGGTTTGCATCGAAGAAAAAGTCACCAAGATATGCACCAAGAAAACCTGTCGCACCGTGACACTCAATTGCGGTGAGCAATCATTCTGTCTAGACGGAGAGTGCTACGACTCAACGCCTACTCTAAATGGTGATTTCGACAAGTCTGCCGCAGCTCTGGCGGCGTTAGGGGAAGCCGCCAAAGGGTTAGGCGATCCCCCCAAGATATTTACGGGTAAACCCATGCAGTGCTCTATAAAAATAGGTGGCATTGCAAACTGTTGTAAGGATGGTGGTTGGGGAACCGACATAGGTTTAACCTCTTGTGATGAAGATGAAAAATCCCTCGGGCGAGCCAAAGAAAAAGGCTTAACACTATATATCGGCGAGTATTGCGCTGAGAAAGTGCTCGGTGCTTGTATTCGTAAAAAACGCACATACTGCGCGTATGACAGTAAGCTTGGTAAAATCATCCAAGAGCAAGGAGCCATAAGTCAACTTGGTAAAACCCTTGGCTCTGCCGAAGAGCCCACCTGCGCCGCCCTCACCCCTGAAGAGCTCGGACAAATCAACTTTGACCGCATCGACTTCAGCGAGTTTTACCCAGAGCTCCACAGCAGAATTAATCTTCCTGATCCCAATGTTATCAAGCAACGAATCCAGAGTTCTGTTGCGGGAGATTCCAACTAGCAAGGAAAAACCATGATTAGGCAAAGACTCATAGCACTGCTTTTCGCAGTGCTTTTTTGTGTCCCGACTTACGCCAACCAAAGCCCTCCTGGTTGGCGTTTTTATAACGAACCCAAACCCGAAAAGTTAATCAAACCCAAAAAGCAACCTGACGCACTTCCCGCTAACAGCACCACAAAGGTAATGAGCGCTACCGAACAGCTAGAGTGGTTTAAAAAGCAATGGAACGAAGCAAATGCCGCAGCCACCATTGACCCGAAAAACAAAGAAAAAGTCAGGCGCTTTTTAGAGCTCAATCGCTACATTACATCGCAAACCGACCAAATAGGGATGACTTTTAAGCAGCTCCTAGTCGAACACCCTGAACTGTCATACACCCTAGAGCACCCCACTGAGCAAACCGCTCGCAAACCCTACCTTGCAGCCCTGGAAACCAAGCACAAAAACAAAGTGCGTGAGATGGCCAGGAAAGGTTGGGGACTGTTTTTTGTTTACGAAGGACAGGATGCGGTCACGCAACAGTTAGCACCTTCGATTCAGTCTTTTGCTGACAGTTACAACTTAGAGCTCTTAGGGCTAAGCGATGATGAGCAGTTCATATCATCGATACGTGAAAATCGGAACAATCAGGGAAAAATAGTCGCTGACTTTACCCCTGCCCTGTTTCTCGTCAACCCCAACACAAAAGAAATAAAGCCTCTTGCCTATGGCTTTATCTCGCAATCCAGACTGCTGCAACGCTTCTACAACGTAGCAACCGACTTCACTCAATCCAACTACTGACACTGGAGAACCATTATGCGCTTTCTTTCAACCTTACTTGTTTGGTTTAGCCTTTCAGTCTCACCCTCCCATGCAGGGATGAGTAATGAGTATGCTCTAGTGTTCCTTATGCAAAGTAGCTGTCCGTATTGCCACAAAGTTGCTCCAAGCGTGACCAAGGTTTCTCAGGAGTTAGGTTTGACCGTTTATACCTTTACGATGGACGGCGGCGGTCTACCTGGCTTTCAGGTGCCCATTCCTGCGACCCAAGAAATCAGAGAGAAATTTTTGGCCGTGAGCAATATCGTTCCTGCGACCTTTCTTATCAACGTCAACAGTCAAAAATTCACTCCAATCAGTCGCGGGGATATTGACTACCCTACATTGATTCGCGGTTTCTCGAATGCCATCAATGACCCCGAAGTTAGGGAGGCACTGCAATGATTCATTTCACTCGAAATGCCATCACTAAGGGAGTGCTACTCACACTCCTTGGCAGCCCTGTGGTGCAAGCCAGTACCAGTAGTTCGTTACAAAAGTTCTTTGATGATTCGGGGTACAACGCCAACGTGACAAATCCGATTGCTTATCAAGGACAAAGTGCAAACTACTACAGCGGGGGATCGTTATTTGTTCGCACCAAAATCGTCAATGCTCAATTGGTGAATGCAACCGTTCCTTCGGTAAGTGCAGGGTGCAGCGGCATCGACATGTTTATGGGTGGATTCTCTCATATCAGTTCGGATGAACTGACCAAACTCGGCAAGGCCATCATTCACAACGCGCCACCTTTTATTGTGGACTTAGCGCTGCAAACCTGGGCGCCTCAATTGAAGCAAAATATGGATAAGCTACAGGCCGTGGCCGACAAGTGGCTCAATCAATCCATTAACTCTTGTGAAGCGGCGCAAGCGACCGTTGGAGGATTAGCCGCCTTGACTGCCCCTGCAACTAAAAAGCATGTGTGCGCCACATTAGGCACGCAAAACAATGCCTTCTCAGACTGGGTCGAAGCGGCTTCTAAATGTAACAACGATAGCACGGTCAATGGCCAACTGGATGCCGCCAACACAGACCCCGCTCTTAACGCGATGACCATGCGCAGCCACAACATTGCCTGGTCAGCCATTATGAAAAACGCTTACTTCAGTAGCGATACTGACCTAGCACAATTTGCGATGAGTTTATCTGGGACATTTGTTTATGACAAAGACGGCAAACCAGGGTTCTTCCCTAGCCTTCTGACCGATGACAACAATATGGTGGATGCGCTGCTCAATGGCGGCGAAATACGACGCTACCAATGCGGGGATACTTCAGCAGAAGGATGTTTAACACTCACAGTAGGAAAAGTGACCATCCCTGCCAACAATGCGTTTAAGGTTCAATTGCAAAAAGAGCTCGATACCTTATGGCAAAGCGTTCTGACCGACCAAGCGCTCACCACGAAACAAAAAGGGTTCATAGAGCTTATCCAAACTCCAATATTGAAGTTTTTCTTCGATAACGCAGCGGTCGGTGCCGTACCGAATACCCCTGCTTACGCCAACATGTTGGCCATCGAGCTGCTAAATCGTTACCTGACCAACACACTCAACCTGGTCGAACACTCCTTGTCGGCGTCCAATAGTAGCTTGGCCAACATCGAAGCCATCAAGAACGATACGGCGAGAGCGAAGCAGTTCATGTACGGACTGACGCAAGAGGCGATGAAAATTATCAACGCACAAAATGACCTGATTGCTGCTGAACGCGAGAAACAACGCACAGGCAAAAAGCAGCTTTCTAAACTCATTCCTAATAACCAGGATTACCAGGAGTAACCGATGGTTTTTGAATACTACACTTACACCTCTGGCGCAGTGGTGCAAAAGGCACTCAACGCCGTGGCGGTTTTCTTTGCGACTAACTCGTTTGGTGATTACCTTCGGATTTGCATCATGTTGGGCTTATTGGTTACAACGGCCACCTTTATGCTGAGCCGCAACCCAAAAGAAATTGGCAAATGGATGGCGGTCTACACCCTCGTCCCTTTGATGCTTATTAATATGAAAGCCACCGTAATGGTGGTGGATAAAACCGAGCCAGGGAAAGTTTACAACATCGACAACGTCCCCTACCTAGTCGCACTGCCTACTTGGTTTTTCAGCGGCATGATGGCGGGATTTACTGAAGGGGTAGAGTCTATTTTTACCAGTTCAGACGATGAGCGTTACGGTCGAACAGGGATGCTGTTTGGCTCTGAGCTTTATCAACTGTCGAGACAGGCAAATGTACGCACTACAGCCCTACGCTCTCAATGGAATGATTACTTTGATAACTGCCTATACCTGGATGAAAAAATCAATCACAAGTTCACCTGGGATCAGCTTTTTGGCAAAGAAGATATCTTTGCCTTTCTCGACACCATCACCCAAAGTCCGCTGAGAGGCATGTACATCAATGGTGCCTTCAAGACTTGCGCAGAAGCCTACCCCTTAGTTAAGAAAGGGTTCGAAGATGCCGCAGGGGAGGACATGAACCTACTCGCGCAGCATATGTGGGGAAAAAATGCGGCGCTCTACAAGTCACAAACCGAAACTGCGCTCCAACGTAGTTACACTAAGTTTGTCAAGCTCAGCAACAGTGCTTCAAACATTATTAAGCAAAATATGGTCATGAACGCGATACGCTACAGCATAGATTCCTCAGACCCAACACAGAGCGCGTTAAACTACGCCTACACCACCAATAAATTGCAGACGACCTCTATGTGGGCTTCGTTGGGTTTGATGGCCAGAGAATATTTACCCATGCTGCAAACCATCATGTTTTTGCTGTTCTCTTGTACGGCCTTTTTCATCGCAGGGGTTGCGATGCTACCTGGTATGACCGTGATGGTATTGAAGGGCTACGCAGGCACGTTCTTCTATTTAGGCACATGGCCAATGTTGTTTGCCATCTTAAACGCGATTCAAATTTGGGGGCTGGAGCAAATGAGCGAGCCAATAGCGGGACGATTTAGCGGTCTTGTGCTCTCAAATGCGAATGCGCTCGATGAGCTCCACAGCCGTTTTTCCTATATGACAGGCATCTTGATGATGAGTGTCCCAGTCATCGCGGGGGGACTCCTTAAGGGTGGCTCTGCGGTGCTGTCCAATATGAACTATCAGTTAGCAGGAATGATTAACTCTACCAATGCTCGCGCTTCTGCTGCTGCATCAAGCGGAAACTTGGACTTTGGTAACTTGCAAACGGATAACCATAGCTTCAACAACACTTCTGCGAACAAGTTCGATGACAACACCTTAACTAATACTGGCCATAGTTATACGCAGAACTCTGACGGCTCTATCACAACGCAACATGGTGACGGTCGAACGACTTACAATGCGACCCCTTCGGTCAGCCAAGCTAACTTCCAAATGGCGGCTCAACAATCGGTACAACAAGGTGTGCAAGATAACCTGACTCGCACTCAACAGTCCCTTGAGCAGCAAAGTATGCAGCTTGGCCACAATATCAGCACTGGCATTGCCCAGAGCGATAGATGGGGTGATTCACTCAGTAAATCCCAGTCTTACGGCAGCGGCCATAGCAGCAGCACGGAAGGGCAAATCATGGAAGGCTACAACGATATGCAATCTGCGGTTAACAGCGTGTCTCAGGCGACAGGTTGGAGCCAAGAGCAATCACAAGCTTACTTGCATGCTACGAGTGTAGGGGCAAATGCAGGACTGGGACTAAAAGCGAGTGCAGGGCTTGGTGGTGAAGGCAAAGGTGCGGGTTTACTTGGTATTCTGAATGCCGGAGTGAATGCAAGCACAACCTGGTCTAACGAAGACCGAGATAGCTTCTCTAAACAAATCAGTGAGAATCAGCAAGCCCTAGATCAAGCGACCAAGCAATATACCCAAGGTGCAAGCACGGTAACACGCGCTGCTGAGCAGGTGGATAACAAACAGCAGCACAGCGATGTGGAGCAGTATGCTAAAGACTTTGCGGTTAACTACCAAGACGGCAAACAAATTGCCTCACAAGCGGCGAAAAGTGAATCGGATATGCTTGCTTACAGCCAAGCGCTTACGCGCATGGAGAACGACTCCGCAAGCTTCACGCAGAATCACATTATGGGCTTCCAGAACTTCTTGGAAGATGGGCAAAGATTATCGGGGGATGATGTACAACGCTTAATGACTGCTCACAGCCCTGAAGATCTACAAGAAGTAAAAGAACTCTATGGGAAATACGTCCAAACCGAGGCGTTCAAAGAGCTGTCAGGCGTAAGTGACTCTCGCGCTGAAACCCAACAGGATTACCAAGCTCGCTATGAAACGGACAAGCCTGTTTCTAACCCTGTTCCTGAGTTTACGGAAAGACAAACAACCGTGATGGAAGCGGCGAGTACACTTGCTGAAGTGAAAACCGACATGCTAAGGGAGCAAGGAATGGCTGACCACCGACCTTGGGAGCACTACGATGAGAAAGAATTTCACGGTGTCACCCAATCGGCGCAGGAGCAGCAATCGCAGGCAGAATCACAAACCAAGCAAAAAGTAGAACCAGGTGTCACTCCAACAGTTAAGGAGAACGTTGAACTGGAAGTCGGTGATACTATGCGAGACGCACGACAGACATCCAGTGTTGCCGAGCAAAGCTATCCTATAGCAGCCGCTTACACAGCAACTCACGCCGATTTCAACCATGACAATCAAATGACGGCCAACTCGCAGCAACAATCTGGTGAAGGCGTCAACCCTGGGCAACCACAAGTAGCTTTCACGCCAGAGTCGAGTTTGCATACCACTCATGACAACGCATCAGTTCAACATGAGCCTAGTCATAACGACCAAGTGACAGTCAACTCGCAGCAGCAACCAATAAACGAAGAGAGCGCAACTTTACCAAGAGAACAAAGTGAAGTTCCGACCTCTACAGACACCCCCGACCTACGGAGTGAAGATAGCCACACCCCACCATCCTTTACCACGTATTCACAAAGCGACGTTCAGTCAGATGGACTCCATAACATAGGAGAAACACCTACCTCACCAAACTACTCGTACACTCATACGAACTTGGAGGATGATACCGACCCCCAACCAAAGCGCAGTTCTAGCGGTAATGACAGCAGTGTTTCACTGGCCAGTGACCCAAATCACGGCGCGTAAAATATATTGATCGCGATGCATAATTAGCCTTTATGTATCGCGACAATACTGTTAAAATAAACAGTGTAAATAAAAACAGTATGGATGGACTTATGAAATCTTTATTCACGCTACTTATAGGAATGTGCCTCAGCTTTCCCACTTGGGCTCACTCTCCTACACTGACCACATTGTTAGATGAATTAAAGGCTCAATATCAACGGAGCGACCTCTTAACCATAGAGAAACGTTACAAAAACGACATCACCAAACTCGCTTACTTCCTTCAGCACATCGATGCGCAAGGAACGCCAGAAAAAGAGAAGCTCGATACCTATCTAATCGGCTTACACAATGGTATTTACGATACGGTAAATATGCAGCGCCGCATGAATGCTCCAACGTGGTTCTGCATGCGTGACACCATGATTATGAATCCCAAACGTCACCCAGATTTTTTGAAAAGTGTAATTTGGAATGCATTGGAGAAAACTGTAGAAATAGATCCAAATGGATTACGACAAGACAACTATGCAGGAGCATTTGGAGTGTCGATAAACCAAGTAATAAAATACGGCCTACAGACCCAATACCCTTGCTTTGAAACCATTCCTAAAAGTTTACAGCTTAACGGTTGGAAATATTGATAATAAATATACAACTAATTATGTTTGTAAAAGGATGTTTCGATTCATTTTACTGGTATAAATTTGTTCACAGATATTGAGAAAGCCATCCCACTACCTCGTGAATTAGTTCTGCGATTCTCCGTCATGCAAATTGAATATGGTTATCAAGAGAATTGGCTTTACTACAAATGTAAAGAAAACGACTTGGTGGAACTATATCAAGACTATAAATCCCAAGGTGTATTTGATGCGCTATTGGGTATAACTGACCGAAGCTACTACCCACCTAGATTGTCAGTAGAACTTGTTCCTAGTAGCAGTTGGTTCGACAATGTTCGTAGCAGAGTAACCCCTCAAGAATGGAGTTTCCTCAAAAAAAATACAGCTAAAAATGCAAAATACAGGTGTGAGATCTGTAAAGGGAAAGGTCCTAAATGGCCCGTAGAATGCCATGAGATATGGCACTATGATGATGTTCGTCATATCCAAACTTTGTTAGGGCTTACTGCACTTTGTCCGGCCTGTCATGAGGTCAAGCATATTGGGTTTACTAGTCTAAAAGGGAAAGAACTCGAAGCTACTGCGCACTTAGCACTAGTCAATGGTTGGTCTTACAAAGGTGCCAGTGACTATGTAAGTTACTGTTTTGAAATATGGAGAAAGCGTTCTGAAAAGAATTGGGAAATAGATATATCTTGGCTAGAGAAAATGGGTGTAACTCCTCTGCAGAATACCTCCTCAGAAGAGCCTTATGATGCAGAGCAACTAGTTTTACCAGTTTCATTAAATGACCAGTCAACCTTTCCCCCCACCTCAATCAATGACAAAAGTAGTGATGTAATAAAAAACAAGATAGAAATCCCAGATGTTATAGCTTCCACTAACATCAATAAGCCCAAAAATATTGGTTTCATAAAACGGTTATGGAACTCATTCAAAATAATCCCCACGAAAAAGGAAAAACCATGAAAAAAATCTCAGTGCTTTGTCTGTTACCGCTTGCATTTTTAGCGCAAGCTGATGAGACAAAATATCCACAACCTCCACAGCTAGATGAATCTAAGTATTGCTTTTATGATAACCAATACTGGACTTCTGGAACGGTCATTGAAATGGCTCCAGGATTCCACATGCAGTGCAAGAATACTTCGGTTTCTACCATTCACCTAAAATGGGTTCGAATCGAAAAGTAATTAATTAGCATCCATGTACTGTTTTGCGCCTCTCTCCGAGGCGCTTTTTTTATCTCACTCATCACAGCACCAACCCCAGTAACGTCAACAAACCCATCATAGTAAAAGGAGATAATGGATGAAAACTCCGTTTTCGGCGAAGAGACTCTTGCGATTACAAGAGAGCATCAACATCATTTTGAAAACCTTGGCCTACCTATTTCTAGGGATCATCAGTGTTTGGGTCATGCTTATTATGGATGCGTTGGGAGCGATCCCTGCGGCCTCCCAACAAACAATAGACTGGGGGCAATTGAACCAAATCAGTAGACAAAGTGCCCAATCCAGTGTCGAAATCGTGATCACTTTGGGTTTGATTTATGTCGTAGGCAATGCCGTGCTCATGTTCTCTATTAGAAAAGCCCCCACTTCCTAGCCATAGAACGACATTAACTACACTGTATTTAAGGACTCCCTATTGTCCTGCTCATCCTTTACAGTTTGTTTTGTACGCGCCCTGAATGGGCGTTTTTTTTACCTCTAACAAACCAACCTAACCCCAACCAGAAAGCGCCTTTCTGGGCGCTTTCTTCGTTATTAAATCTCAAACAGGATTCGCTTATGAGTTCTCAACACACAAGTAATCATATTACTCGCGGTGGACAAATCACCTTTCACGCCATTCATATGTTCTTCCAGGTACACAATAAACTGGGTAGATACATTATGTATGCTGTAGCGGCGTTCACTTTACTTCTAACCTGGCTTAGAGCTCCTGATAATGCTTGGCGGGCAATTTTCTACACGGCTCGAAATCACCTATATCAAGGCTTTGGTATGCAAGAAAGCGCCAAGGTAACGACTTTTTGGAATGGCCAACGCTACGTCAGTACGCTTGGAGAACAACTGCAAAATACTGAGCTAGGTACGTTATATGACTCCGTTATTCATCAGGTACAAATCAACTTTCTCATCGCGTTCATGTCCGGTTTAGCTTTCTTCATCCTGGCCACACGCTACTTCAAAGCACAAGGTGAGAGAAAAAGCGAAGATAAGCACATCCGAGGCTATCAACTGGTCGAACCCAAAACACTGAGTGCAGACTTAAAGAAACGCGCAAAAGAGAAGAAAAAACTGGGCAATGGCAACGGTAAATTGTCCGACTTTGTCATTGATGGCATCGCCCTATTCAAACACGATTTTGAAGTACAACACCTTGGCATAAAAGGGACGACAGGTGCGGGTAAATCAGTCGCCATACGAAAACTTCTTCGTTGGATACGCAAGCGTGGTGACAAGGCGATCATTTACGATAAAGGCTGCACGTTTGTCGGTAAGTTCTACGACCCTTCCCAAGACACTATCCTCAACCCTTTTGATGAGCGCTGCGCGGATTGGGATATATGGTGTGACGCAAAAGAAGCGCCTGATTTTGAGAACATGGCCAACGCACTAATACCGCAACACGGTGAAGGCGACCCGTTCTGGGTCGATTCTGCACGAACCATTTTTTCCAGTACAGGCTATCGCATGAGAGATGACAAAGACGGCGAACGAACCACCGAACGCTTACTTAACCTCATGCTTACGTCAGAACTTGAAGAGCTAGGCAGCTATTTAAAGGGAACGGAATCAGCATCGCTAGTCTCAGACAAGATCCAGAAAACCGCCATTTCCATCAAGTCTGTCCTAGCAACCTATATCAAAAGCTTGCGCTTTCTTGATGGGCTCGATCGAGTCGGTGAAGATGGGAAACCGGAACGTAAAAAGTTTTCGATTACCGACTGGATACAAGATGATAATCAGCGTGGCTTTTTGTTCTTATCCAGTGCGGCTCGTCAACACGCCTCTTTAAGACCACTTATCTCAAGTTGGTTGGCCATCGCGTCTAACGCCATATTGGGGTTAGAAGAAAATCCAGATCGTCGCATTTGGGTCATTATGGATGAAATGCCCAGTCTACATAAGCTTCCTGAACTCGGGGAAATCATCGCCGAAGTACGCAAGTTTGGCGGCTGTTATGTCATTGGGCTTCAGTCCTACGCACAGCTTACGAAAACCTATGGCAAGAACGCAGCAGAAGAAATGAACGACTTATTGAACACTCGTTTCTACTTCCGCTCCCCTTCCAATGCAATGGCTGAAATATCATCTAAAGACCTGGGGGAACAAGAAATTGAACTCTCAAAAGAGAATATTTCCTATGGTGCGAACGAGCTTCGAGACGGGGTATCACTTGGTCACGAAACCCGCACCCAACGCATTGTCATTCCAAGTGAACTCCAAGCGCTCGATGACCTGGAATGTTATCTACGTGTGCCTGGTTCTTCCTACATTACAAAGCTCGATCTTATCTACGACCAAATGAGGAACATCGCAACCCCTTTCATTAAGCGCGAGTTCACTCCCTCACCTGGCATGTTAGAAGCGTATGAAAAAGCCGTTTACCTCGAAACCGTGGTACCAGGCATGACCCTTCCTGAATCAGATCGAAATGCCTTACGTGCTATTCAAGCATCTCAGTTTGAAAGTGAAGATGAAATGAAAATTGAAGCGTCTCAAATGAATGCTGCGGTAAGTAAGCTGAAGAAACAATCTGAGCGTGTAGATGCGGAACCAACAGCGCAGCAAAAACCACAACAACAGGTTGAATCAGAAACCGCTCAAGAGCAAAGAAATAAGGAGAATGATGAAGCGTCGATAAGCAAGGAGACCGTTGATGAGATTGAACTGTACGACTAGACATATCTTCAGCGCTTTTCTGCTCATCACGTTGTCTGGCTGCTTAACGCAGTCAGATAACCAAACAGGCATCAACGAAGCACCCGATTACTTACTCCCCGCACTTGTCAAAGGGGAGTATCAAAACGCTGATAACAACGATGTCTTTGTGCTCGATGAGCAAGCGCACTTTCTCACTAAGCACGGTCGGCTATCGAAGCCTTATTACATCGATAAACGGCACATCGTTATCGTATTGAAACAAAGCGAAGGGGAGAAACGCCCCGACTTAACACTCTCAATCATCAATAACGGTGAAACCCTCAACTGTCCGAGCTGCCCTCGCCTCAACCTCGCCAACCTTTGGCACAAAAACCCATAAATCGCACTGACTGAATAAGTGAGTGCGCCATCACTCACAACACCAGGTATCCCGAAATTCGCTCCGCAATTCACCATTGCTGCTCTGGGTTGCCTGGTTACTAAGGAACTATCATGCTATCGATCTCTGCACTATCTAACCCTGGCAAAGCCTCTGAATATTACCTAAATGAAGAAAAGCACCACGACCTACCTAACGTTTCCCTAGAGAAAGGAAATGATGACAATTATTACCTCAAAGAGAAAAGCGAAAACCAGAACACTCAATGGCTAGGTGCCACCGCAAGACAAGCGGGAATGGAAGGCAAAGCCGTCGATCAAGCGACCCTAGAGAAAGGAAATGATGACAATTATTACCTCAAAGAGAAAAGCGAAAACCAAAACACTCAATGGCTAGGTGCCATCGCTAGACAAGCGGGAATGGAAGGTAAAGCCGTCGATCAAGCTACCCTAGAGAAAGCCTTACAAGGTGAATGGGGCGAAGAAGCGGTTCACGGCAAACGAGATAAGCACCGACCAGGTTTTGATATCACCTTCTCAGCGCCCAAATCAGCCAGTCTATTAGCCCTTGTGGGTGGGGATGAACGACTACTCGCAGCCCACAATCAAGCCGTGAAATTTGCGCTTTCAGAGCTTGAGAAAGACATTGCTCAAGTGAAAGGAACCGATGAGCAAGGCAAGCAAACCTTCGAGAACACCGGGCAAATGCTCTTTGCTGCGGTACAGCATAAAACCAGTAGAGAGGAAGACCCACAACTGCATACGCACTCCTTGGCCACTAACATGACACGAGATGACGAAGGCAAGCTTCGCGCCCTTGCATCGTGCCTACGCCAGAAAGATGGGGTTATTAATGGTTCTTCAGAACGACTGTATGCCTCCCAGAAATACTACGGAATGCTTTACCAAAGTGAGTACGCCAAACTAGCTGAAGAAGCTGGATACTCCATCAAAGGCACAGGCAATGGCCAGTTTGAAATCACCGCCGTTCCCGAAAACGTCATTGATGTATTTTCAAAGCGCCAACAACAGATTGAAGAGAAAACCGAGGAACTGGGTTTTAACTCTTTAGCGACTCGGGACTTCGCAGCCAAAAACACTCGCAAAGCCAAAAGTCATGCCAGTGAATCCTCCCTTCATCAAAAATGGCAGCAAGAAATCAAAGCAACCGGCTTTGATATTCACAATGTGGTTGCGCAAGCAAAGGCAGGACGCGCAGTAGCAAAAGTGAAAGTCATTGACACCGTGCGTCTTAATGACACTCTCGACCGTACCATCAATCACCTGGTTCAGTATCAAAGTGCTTTCTCACTGGAAACCGTGATTGAAAAAGCAGTTTCTGAGTTCAGCATCGGTGGTGAAGGCAACGCCATCGATCTTAAAGCCGCTGCGGAAGAAAAAATCACTAAAGGCGAATGGGTAAACCTGGACAAAAAAGGGCAATATACAACCCAAGCTATGATTGATACCGAGTCGCGTCTACTCACCGCAACCGAAGGCCGCTCACAGCATATGCGAATCCATACCAACCAAACCGCCCTTAACGATTTAAATCTGAGCAAAGACAGCGCTCAAAAAATCCAAGGTATCCTAGAGTCCACCAAGCAGTTTCAAGTCGTTAATGTGTTTGGTACAGCAGAGTCGATTGCTTCTCACCTCCAACACGTTGGTACGCAATCGCAAAAACGTGTTCACCTGGTCTCTCCCAACGCCGCCGACCGCAAACGCGGGGAGAAAAACGTCACCGCGCAAAACCATCGTGTCAGTGACTGGGTTAGAAACTATTTCAACTCAACACAACACCATCATCTACATGGATTCTTGTCTGGTGAAACCCCTTTTACCAATAAGGATGTAATCCTGATCGATAACGCCCAAAAACTCAGCGCTAACGATTTACTGGCCATCACAGAGCAAGCGCAAAAATCAAACTCTAAAACGGTTTTCCTCAACAGAACGTCAGCAAGGCAGGGCTTCAAATCTCACTCGGCCATGACGCTTTACAGCAAAGGTCACGTTGAAACTACGCAATGGGTGAACAACCGAAAAAGCGGTACGCACGTTCAACTGCATAAACAAGACGCCGCACTTGTTGCGAAGCACTACGCCGCTCTATCTGACAAATCACAAACGCAAGTCTTGGCCACTTCTCAGAAAGAAGCCACCACTCTGACTCATGAGATAAGAAACACGCTTCAGAACCAAGGGCAGCTTGCTCGAAGCAGTGTGAGTGTGGAAACCCAAACGCCTGTGTTTCTCAGTGACGCACAACGCGATGTTGTGACCCACTATAGAACTGGCATGACAGTGAGAAGTTGGAAGGACAAACAACCATCAGAATGGCTCATTTCTGGCCTCTCCCGAAAAGACAACACTATCGACCTCATGGATAAGTCAACGGGTGAGGTCAATACGTTTAATGTAAAAAGTGCGGCATTTAGAAAACTGAAGCCTCAGATATTCGAGTCTGGATCAATCAACATCTCAGCAGGGGAGTCGATTGTTTCACTAGGTCGTCACTTAGAGTCTGGACTCGAAGCCAATACACGATATTCCGTTTCACAAGTGAAGGGCGACACATTGACCCTTGAAAACTCAAATGGTGAAACGCTCAAAACGACCACGCAAGCTCTCCGTGACAGCCCTATCAAATACGGGTATGTACAGCGGCCAAGCCAACTCGACCCAGACAAAAGCCATGTGATGATTTCAGGCAAAAGCTATGCCTTCACAAGCACGCTTATCGGAGAAATATCTCAAAACGGGCAAGCCCTGGATATCTACACAGACAACAAAGTGAAAACGGAGCAAGCTATGCAGAAAATGGAGCATAGACCCTCGGCAATAACTCGGGTATTAGAATCCACAGTGACAAACGATCGCTTTGTTAATCACCACACGGCGGAAGATATTCAGCGGGATGTGTGTTCTGCTTTATCAGAACGGTCAGTTGAGCTGCCCGTCATCGAGCGCGCGGTGAATTTTGCTATCAACCATATCAGCGAGCGTGAAGCCGGATTTACCCAAAAACAGCTTGTAGAAGAAGCCATTCGTTACGCCTTTGAAGAAGCGGGACAAGCAGTGACTAAAGAAGAAGTGGCACAGCTCTTGAGTGACAAGTCTAACCTTCTTTCTGCTGAATACCAGGACGGCACTCGTTGGACGACCAAGGATGCCATTGAGACAGAACGCTCCATCATTGAAGCTGTGAAGGATGGCCAAGGACAAGTTACACCCTACGCTACCCAGAAAGAAACAGAGCGATTCCTATCTGAGCAAACACGGTTAACTCAAGGACAAAGTGACAGCATCACCTTGATCGCAACTACAAATGACCGCTTTGTTGGTGTGCAAGGGTTAGCGGGGACAGGTAAATCCACCATGCTTGAAACGGGCGTGTCACTCGTCAAACAAGCACTGAGCGCTGGCACTACGTCACCAAGCCAGGTGATCGGTCTTGCGCCTACTCACGCTGCCGTTTCTGAGTTGAAAGAGAAAGGCATCGAGGCGCAAACCCTGGAAAGCCTATTATCTGACATTCGACAAGGGACGGTAGAGCCACAGCAGTACAGCAACGCCCTATTTCTCCTTGATGAAAGTTCAATGGTCAGCAATCGACAAGCGAAAGAGTTTGTCGAAATCGTTACCAAAGCCGATGCAAAAGCGGTACTACTGGGTGATAAAGAGCAGTTGCAATCCCTGTCAGCGGGTAAGCCATTCGAGCTCGCCATTTCCCAAAATGCACTCAAGGCTGCGTTTATGACGGATATCGTCAGACAACAGCAAGAAGTGCTACAAGGCGCTGTCCACAACATCATCGACAAACAGCCAGAAAGCTCCCTGGACAAACTTCAGCAACAGGCCACACAATCTGAAGGTACAAACAGAAGTGAGCATGTGGTTTCAACACTGGATGAGACCGCCTTAGACAAAGCTAAAGCGCAGGAGGACGCCACCAAAATGCTGCCTGGTTGTGTTGCTCAAGACTACCTAGCTCGAACACCAGAAACACGTAACAACACGCTCGTGATTGCGTATACCAATATCGAGCGCGATCAGATTGCTTACCAAATCAGAACGGGGTTGATGAAAGAAAAATCCCTGGGCTCACAGAACATTGGCGTACTACGCATTCGTCAAACTGGGGCGTCGAAAGAAGAGCTTTCAACTATGCTGCCCTATCAGAAAGGACTCATCGTTTCCACCAAACCAGGCAACTACGCAACAATTGAATCCGTCGATAAGGAAAGCGGCGTTGTGATGCTACGCGACGAAAAAACAAACCAACTGAGCCCATTTCTACCACGCCACCGCTCACACCAGTTTACCAACGTGTTTGCGGCCAGTACCCAACCAATATCCGTAGGAGAGAGCATACTGACCCGATTTACTGACAAGAAAAGAGGTATTGTAGCCAACCAGACCTACACCGTTACTTCAGCATCGAGCGGCTTGATTGAAGCTAAGAACGCTGAAGGGAAAACCTTGTCCCTCGATCCTAAATCGTTAAGCGATGGCCACTGGGACTACGCTTACACTAGAACCGCAGATATGGCGCAGGGGTCAACGTATCCCAACGTGATTGCAGCGGTTAAAGGAAAAGGCGCACTCACTGACATTCGCCGCGCAGGTATCGACCAAACCAGGGCGAGCCAACACATCAGGATCTATACCGACCACCCCAAAGCGATGTTGAAACAGTGGATAAATAAAGACACCAACAAAGCGAGTGCTCTGGAAACTCAACAAGGGAAAACGCCTGTCGTCACGTATTATTTCAACGACTCGCCGCTGCCTAAAGAGAACCCTAAATACCAAGATATCAACGGCGATTTTGATGCTCGTTTCTTCTCCGAACACATCAAAGAGACCCTACCAAAATACACCGAATCCCTAGCGATTCATTTGCTTGGCACACCGAACAAGAGCCAATCAAATAAGCATACAATGGTATTTGGACAAGGTAGGGAAACGACTGAGATACAATTAACAGGCGAGTTCAGGGGGTATTTCAAAGATCATGTCACTGGCGAACGAGGCTCCCTAATCAACTTAATTATGAGTAGGGAAGATATTAACTATAAAGAAGCTCTACACCAT
The DNA here is from genome assembly GCF_000772105.1 of Vibrio tubiashii ATCC 19109. NCBI lineage: Bacteria > Pseudomonadati > Pseudomonadota > Gammaproteobacteria > Vibrionales > Vibrionaceae > Vibrio > Vibrio tubiashii. Next base: position 9,786 of record NZ_CP009358.1, on the reverse strand, counting down.
GCAGATAAGTTATTAAACGCTAGTGAAAAACATGGACTATCTGAAAACCCCGCGCATGAAAAATTAACCCAAACCCTGACCGATAGAACGGCAAAGTTTGTTGGTTATGCAAAGGAATACTGGAGCCATTCTTTACCAATAAATGGGACACCTGCGGAGATTCTTTTAAATTCAAGAGGCTTCAATACGGAAGAAAAGTTGAATATTCGCTTTCATCCTGCGGTCTATTCATCAGAAACAAAATCAACCTACCCTGCAATGCTGACCAATATTCATGATAGAGATAAGCAAACTCAAGGAATAGAAATCACCTATTTAAAGAGTGACGGCTCTCTTGCGGATTTAGATGTTATTTCTCGTACACTGGGTAATAAGTCTGGGAACTACACTGAATTTCACCAAGGAAAAGATGCTAACACAAGTATTATTACCAATACGCTTGTTGAAGCATTCAGCATCCAGAAAGCAACTAACGGTGAGTTTGACATTCACATAGTGAATAATCCAAAGGACATTTTAAAAATGCCCGATGAGGAATTAAGGCAGCGTGTAGTTGTTGCCCTTGAAAGCAAAGACAATGTTTCTGGCTATCACATTGATAAGATAAAAGCTGCTCTTTCCAATAAGGAGCTTTCATTTATCGACGGTAAAGACATTGAGCGTGAAATTAAAAATGAAGCATTGAGCCACTATAAGGAAATATTTAAAGATGATATTTCAAGTGGTAGTCACAAAGTCCCAGAAGAGCAAACTCAAGAGCAACATCGATTAAGAGAAAGCTTTGAGACTCTAAACCACAACCCATATGAGCAACCACAAAAAGGAGAGATTGATATAGATTATACTATGGATAGAGAGCGATAAAAAAGGGAGCTTCGGCTCCCTTTTTTTATTTCGCCAACCACTCTTTGACTTTTTCAACCACACCTTCAACTATTCCCTGCCTTGTTTCCGCCGCTTCAACTTCCACCTGTTTCATTTTATCCCTATCGTATGTTTGGGCGTGAACCATATTAGTCACCGCACCGTTCTTTTTAGTTTGAATATAGATTTCTTCAAGTAGTTGCCTGTTGGTGACACCCTCATCGTCGTTCTCTAGGATGCGCAATGCGAGGTCAAACAAGTTTCGTCCCGCCTCAGCATTGCTCGTGATCTGTTCTTTCTTCATGTACGCATAAAAGCGTTGTTCGAGATCCTTAAGCGGAACTTGAATGACATTGGGACGACCCATGATTGGCTACTCCTTTGTAAACTTGATGTACTAAACGTGTACTAAGGTACAGTTCTTTTCTCTTCTTTAGAGAAATGCCAAGTGTACTAACATTTAGTACACTCCAAATGGCTATAAAAATATGTGTATAAAAAACAATACTATAAGTGTACTACATTTCTAATAATAAATGTACTAAAAGTATAGTACACTACTCCGCAGACATTGATGCATAAGGGATTAGTACGAAATTAGTACACCCTTAGTACAAGTGTACTAAGAAAATAACAAAGTATGAACATACTTTTTAAAAAGTCGAAAATTCACAATCCAGAAAACAAACTAAACGTAAACCCATGATATTTAGGCATTTTCCTCATGTTTGAACATCATTTAAATTACGAAGTAATTTAGCGTGGTGTGTCTGGTACTACTCCCCAAACCTCGACCTCAAAAACTCGCGAATCTCGATCGAGTTACGTTCGGGTGCTCCTGGTGAACTGAAGGCAAAAAAAAAGCCGCCGAGTGGCGACTGAACGGGGAGCGACTGACGGTGTCAGCCTGGCGATGAAACGAGCGCGGATTTATTCGGTATACCGTCTGAAAACACGCTTTCTTTGTTGATGGTTATTGTTATTTTTGAGCTGAAGTTGTTGATAGATTTTTTTTATCTTGGCTGCATAGGTATCGCGAGCGTTCTGAGTCGATTTTCTAAACCCTGCATTATAAGCGCCAACGCTATTCCAATTATAACCATGCGTAGAAAAGTTAGAGCTTAAAACCCAAGCGCCCAAATTAACATTAAAGCAAGGAGCCATAACTGTAGACTCGGTGACATTAAATTCAGCAAGATCATCAAACCAATCTGAATTTATTTGCATGAGTCCATAGTCACGGCTGACTTCATCACCAAACTGGTTATAATTTACATTTACTGCATTGGGATTAAGCGAACTTTCTTGCGTCGCGATGGCCTCTATTAAAATGGGGTCAACATTGTATCGCTGCCCTGCCTCTTCAAAACAAAAGGAATAACTGGGCAATGACATAAATAAAAAAGCTATAGGTAGTTTATTCACCAAACTCTCCTTAATAAAAATGACCATTCATTCCAGTTTACAACGCGATGCATTATACACCTTTAGTAAGCTATATTGTCAGATAGGAATCTATTCGATTTAACCAAATCGAGATCATCAATAGGATTAGCAAGTCCAGAACAATACAATAATACTCGCCATTCCTTTTCATTAATATCACTATACCAATCATCCGAAATAAACTCGGTTCCCGTTAAGTACGAGATCTTTTCTTTGGACAATCCCAACATGACACATAAAGATTTTTTCTCATCTCTAGTGGGAGGTATATATCTGCTATCAAACATTGGATATATACAACCTCTACTTTTGAATGCATCGATGCAATTTGGTACTGATTTTCCGTAGGCCGGATTGGTCTCACTCATGGTTCACCTCATTGGAAAATAGAGCGGCGTAATTGCCGCTCATATTTTTAAAATCTACTCATTAATCACATAAGAAGAAATCATGTTAATGGTTTCTTTGCTACATACCCGCAAAAATGAGCTATGTTCATTTTTGTTAAACTTCTGGATTATTTCATAGTATCGCTTAATTTTATTTAGTGCAGATTCAAGCGCTGAGAAATAATTTGTCCAAGATTTGGCTATTGATGCATTTTCCACATCCAACATAATCGCCTTATCTACCGCCTTTATTCCCGTAATTGGAAGGAAACTAAAAAGGCGAAGGTTGTTTTTCATTTCTAACTTTGCATCTAAAAATGAAATAGGAATAAGCTTTTGTTGATAGCACTTCATCGTAGATGTGATTGTCAGTTTTACAGCGTAAACGTCCATTTAGATCCATCCTCGCTCTGCAAATGAAACAACGCCTTCAACACTGACAACGATGTGATCGAGGGTGCGAATATCGACTAAAGCCAAAGCGTCAGCCAGTCGTCGTGTAATGCGCCTATCTGATTGTGATGGTTCGGCCACGCCTGAAGGGTGATTATGCGAAAAAATGACCGCTGCCGCGTTCTTTTCTAAGGCCAGTTTTACAACCTCTCTAGGATAAACTGAGGCTGAATCAATAGTACCGTGAAACAGTTCGCCAAACTCAATAAGGCGGTGTTGATTATCGAGTAACAACACACAAAATACTTCACGCTGTTGGTGTGCTGTTTTGTACTGGCACAGTTGCTTCACGGCATCAGGTGAATTCAGCGCGTCAGTAGTACGAATCTTGCTCGCCAGAATCGACGAGGCTTCTTTCAGAATGGCTTGCTCTTCAATAGAAAAGTTCATGATTTTCTCCAATGTAGCGGCAGGATTGCCTAATAGAAATCAACGTTGTTTAACAGGGATTCGATGACGAGGTATAGGAGCTACACATTTATTTTGGCAGATCCCATCCTTGCAGTTATGACAAACAAAGCAGTTCATACGTCCTCCCTTAACTCTTGATTACATAACTAATTTTAATATCAACGCTATATAATGTCAATAAGAGACTATGTAAAATTCAATAGCCCCGCAGGGATAAGCGAAGCGAGAATCACCTAATTTTCTAGCTCTCTCCGTCCTGGATGCGACAGCACTAGCACAAAACGTTTGGCTACCTATAAATGTAATCACCCACCAAAAACGCTCGCATATGGCCTATGAGAGCGTTTAAATCAATAAGCCTAGCAATCCCCCTCCCTCACTGCTAAGCCTCCCTCGCAGAGCCATACAGCGACAAAGGGGCATTAAGCTACAGCAACCCTCTTATAGCGAAGCGATCAAGGCTTCAGTAACTACTAGATATTGGGGGCAATCCGATCACCGGTACACAAGATGTAGATAAAGGGGCATCTAAGACGCCCCAACTAAGTTATGCTGCTAACGCTTTCTTGTAGTGGCTTCGGATAGTGCTTTTGACGGTAGAAGATTTGCGAGACTGAGTGATAACACATTGGATTGTTGGCTTGGACTCTTCCAAAGAGTCGCCAAACTCTGACGCTACCGCCTCATATTGCTCGCACACGTTGTCTACCTGCTCTTCGCTAAGATCTGGCCACTTCTCACGAACCATATCAGCATAGAGGTGTACAGATCGGAATTCTGTCGCATCGAATACGTTGTTTAATGATTCCTCCTCGATGACTGAGTCACGCTCAAAGGTAGACGGAAATTCAGTATCAGGGAAGTATTGGCGCTCAAGAGATTGCAGTTCAGGGTTAACAGGACAATTCACTTCGCACAGCATTTTAATAGCGGTCAATTTAATAGCCGTTGCATTGCTGATCATATTGCCTGTTACGCTATCCACACAACGACCCACAAAAGCATCACCGTGGCGTTTAATGTCTAGCTTTGAAAGGTCTTTAAGTTTATCAAAGTTGCCGTACTGAGCCAGAATGATTTGCCCAAACAGCCCTAGCGCATTAAGGAAAACGCCGTGAGAAGAAAGGTACTCATCTCTGAAATTGTCGGCATTAAAGTCATTCCACATAACAGGAGCTTGCCAAAGCATCGGCTTGGCCGCCATTGTCCAAAACTCCTTCGCTAAAGATTTTTGCTCTTCGCTTAGCTTGCTGTTTGCTTTCGCATTCAGCAGCCTTGCTGTGGCATCTTTCAGAATCTTGACTGGGAACAGATAGGCACTGTTTTTACCAATCACGTTGCGCTCAAAATCGACGTAATTAATAAATGCAGGCAGTGTCTTGGCCATCTCAACCACTAACATCGGTAGATCATCACGATTGTTATAGGTATCGCTGATACTCGCACTTGGTTTCACGGTATGGCCATTGATGTCTGAAAAAGCTTGCTGACGCTCTTCTAAAGTCATTTCCATGAAAAGCATCAACGGGATATTGTGGCCGCGCAACTCAACATTGCTCTTGATTGCATCAATAATTCCCGTTGTACGGTGTTGGCCATCAAACAGAAGCACTTCAGAATCCATACTGATTTTGAGCAATCCAACATTTGGGTATTCAGACTCGATAAACTCAGGGGTATCGTTGATCACGCCTGTTAATGAGGTCAGCACATAGCTGTCCTGATTCCCTTCAATATAATTAGAGATGTTACGTGCGCGAGTAGGGTTAACATCGCGTTGAGAGCGTGCTAGTACATTGCCTGTATCAAACGCGACCTGCTTGAACGCCTCTTACTGCGGGAATGTCAAAACAAAATTCACTCATTTGAATACCTCAATCATTTTTGGTTTACTGTGGTTCTGGCTGTTTTCAATCATTCAGCCAGTGGCGCGATAACCTTGAACGGGCATCGCGCCATTATTTCTTACAAAAAAACTGGTGCTCGACTTCGAGCGCTAACCCCGCATCAATCACGGGCTGCATTTCCTTTAGGTTCACATTCGTTAGGTACACTTTTCCTTTCTCCACATGGCAAAGACGACCAACGGGAATGTCAGACTCAAACCCCTCTAACCTAACGGTTTGGCGAAAGTTATCGATGAGGTAGCGTTGCTCCAAATCGTTTGTGAACTTGTCAGTTAGAATCAAAAACATACTTAAATAGCCTTAGAATTTTGCATGCAAAATTTTTAATGGTTCTCTTTCAATCGAATATCGAAATTGAATCCGTGACGACGAAACACATCCCCTTGCTTGGTGAAGCGGATGCCTGGATAAACGCTACCAAACTGCGCGTAAACAATGGCTTCGTTGCGGCCAAAGCGAACAAACCATTCATCTAACCAGGTGTTATCGCTTAACTTGATTAGCAAATCGAAAAGCTCGTTCTGCGCGTAATGACCACCGCTCTCTGACGCAAAAACCGATTTGACCAACTCAAACAAATCAGATTCCTTCAAGCTTTCAACATTACTCATTTGCTTAGCGCTCTCACCTCTTGTGAAGCTACGTAACGCATCCAAACGGTTCTTGAGTGCCAAACGTTGATTGGCCACTTCCTCGCACTGCTGAACCTCTCCAGACACCTTTCGCTTTGCTACAAACTGAGCACGGAACAAAGAGATATCATTTTTTGGTGAGCTTTCGTGGCCCTGCGGCGAAACGCAGGTTGCTAGATTCAAGTTAGAGCAAGTTTGGGCTGAATTTTGTTGCGCCATGAGAAGCATCCTTTCTGTTTGAGTATCACTTTTATGGAGCCGCTTGGCTGTCCGATGGCCTTTCATGGTTCGCAATAACAAGGGCGCGAAGCGTTCATTTAACCCTTGTTATTGGGGTTCTGAACGGCCACGGTTAACAGCCTGCGAGCCCATAATGTGATGCGAGTAGAAAGGATATTCGGCGCATAAGAAAACAGTCCTTACTTGGTCTTAGTTGAAGTCAGCAAGGTAACGAGGAGGCACGACGAGGCGCAGCGTAGCGGAGATTAGGGAGCTTGCGACCGTGCGTTAATGATTGAAGCGGTATCCTTTCTGGAAGGAGCCTAGAGATTCACGCTCTGGGAAGGCACTTGTGACTTCCTGGAGCGATGAAACTCTCAGCTCATGGAGGAAAGATTCAAGCGGAATGAATGGCCGCTCGCGGCAACGCCCAATCCCACAACATCGTAATACTCAAACAAAGCAATCAGCTTCCGATCAATCCAACCCAAAAAAGAAAGCTTCTACAAAGCCCCTTTGGGGCAAACTGCCCGTTAAAACGGGCAGCTATCAAATCGGTAGATGGCTTGATGAATAGTCGATTCATCGGTCACGATGAAGTTACTATTCAGAGAGCCATCGCAGAAACGTTGTTGGATTTGCTCTCGCACTTGTTCTAAGTCACTAGGGAAGAATCGAAGGTTCAGCATCGTGAATCCTGCTTTCGCTAAATCTGAAGGGCGAATGTCACTGTTTTTTGCAACTGAAAAGCCTTTTGATTGTGTCTCTGAAGTTGGCCACATAACTGTTCTCCTTCTGTTTGAGTATCGTTTTCGTTATCGCCTGACTTCTTTAGCCCTAAGCATGGTTCTGAGCCGCAAGGGCGCTTTGCGGCGAAGCGAACCCTTGCGGGTTAGGTTCTGGTTTGGGATATTTAGAAGGCAGAGCAGATAAAGAAAGTGAGACGAGTAGAAGGAGTTTCACTGTGGCCAATAGGCTCAATCAAACAGCGTGTGGCGCATTTGATGTGCAATGCAGATAGGATAGTTGGAGAAGTTCGCTAAAGCTTAATGGACAGACCGCGAGAGGATTGCGTGCCTGGAACTTAGAGCCACATCGAGCTCGCTCGATAGTAGTGGCTCAAGTTAGCGGTACGAGGCGAAGCCGAAAAGCCGTGCCCCAAAGCTTGCTTTGGGGTATCGCCCAACAAGAAAAATGAGAAATTTATCGCTACTGACTAGATTATATAAGACTGCTAAAGCCCTAAACCAAATAGCAATTGCCCTTTATTACTTAAACGATAGAAAATCGACACATCCCCACGAAAGTAACTAGGGTCAGTAATTATGTCGCCATTCTTAGAAATGACTAACTTATCGAGAAAACCATGCTCAGTTAACGCACCAAGCCCTGCCTTAGCGTTGCTCACCGTCTTGATATTAGCCATGTACTGTTGCAGAGAGCGAAACTCGTAATACATTTGGCCATTAAGTTCGAACTGCTTCACTACCCCTTCATCAAGCCCTCGATGACACATTTGCATTAACGTCATGATTTGAAAGCAGACTGACTGACGCTTCAAACCGCACAACTCCGCAAGCACCTCGCTACGGTCTTTAAAACTAGAAGTATTCAATCTTAATTATCCTCTCGATTCCTGGATCTTAACTATTTCCAGGATACATATTTCTAACCACTTCTCTCCCTCACTCCCCTGAAGATTAACGGGAAGCTGCTTGACTAGATGATCATAATCAGGATTCTGGCCACCTTGCTCACTGACAAACAAAGCAGTCATGGCGAACCATTCTGAATCTTTCGTAGGCGTCCAACCTTCGATATCCAAGAGACAAAAATAAGCGGCCTTGGCCAACCAAAGGGGGAGATTGGCATATTTATCTGGTTGATACACTCGCGCTCTTAACCAGTCAGCCGTTAAAGAATCTCGCTGACTCAATCCCTTGTTTTGGATCATATTGAGTAGCAGCTCTGCCGACAGCTCACGGTCAGCAAAGTTATTCTCAATTGCATTGAAAAACGCGACGACTAACGTGCGGTACTCGCTTTTCACTCGTTCGTTGTAATGGGTAACGCTCATGAATCAATCTCTCTATTGGCCTGTTGAGCGATGTTGAGCCAGGGCTCGATAAGTTCGGTCCACTCCCGGGTGACACGATGGCCATTGAGCAGCAAATAACGCGCTGCAATGGCTTTGCTTTGCTCATCGTCGGGACGCCACTGGTTATCTATCAAATAGTCGAAGGCCGCTCGGCAAGCCCATTGAGGCGCTTGATTATCCTTGACCCAACGTTTTAAAGATTCTCCTGGAGGCGCCGCCCTGGAAGGTATGTATTTTCTCTCGATAGCGACCCTTGTTAAGCACTCCGCTGCTTGAGCACTAGAGCCAATGAACCGATAAGAAAACCATTTGATTAGATTGGCTCGATTGGGGTTAACCATTCGAGCCAGTGTTGTTTTCGCTGACATATCAGCCCAGGTGATAGCCTATCAGCTCGATTTCCGAAGCTGATACACTGACCGCTTCTGAAGCATCATCTAGCAGCACCATGAGCTCCCCTTCGTCGGTATTCCCTTTCATATCGATCACACCATACTGCCCCGCCACACTCACGCGAATCGCTTTGGCCACAGGTTTAGATTTGCGATCTTTTTTGGCAGGTGTAGAAGTCGGGTTATGTGGCTCGTTGTCAGGTGTCGGCTCACTCTTTAAGCCATTTTTGAGCTCTTTAGTCAGATTTTGCGCTTGCTTACGCGATACACCATCACCATTTGACAGCAACGCCTCGGTCGCTTCAGGGTTCAGTTCGTGAGCAATACGAAGTGAATTGATGGTATCAACATCCCCTATCGTTCCCTCTTTGTAGGCTTTTTTCACTACATCTGGCGCAGTGATCGCCTTCAAATACGCACTGACTTTAGAGGTTGATATCCCTAACTTTTTAGCTGCTGCTCTGTTATCAAGGTTGTGCTCTTTTTTACCTTTATCGATAGCCATCCCGACTTCAAAAGGGGTTAAATCCTCACGAATGATATTTTCTGCGAGCTGTCCCCATATCGAACCAGGCGCACGGACAAGGCAATCTAAGTGAGTGATCTTGTCACTCATCTTTGCCCCACGCCAACGGCGTTCGCCCTTCTGGATGCAGTAACCGCGCGAATCGCGCTCACTAACAACAATAGGTTGAATCTGGCCTTCTTCTTCCAAACTAAAAGCCATCTCTTCGATGCTCTCAGCATTGAAGTTTTTTCTGACTTGCTCGGTGCTGTAAATTTCAGTTTTCGGTATACGAACAATCTGTTCACCTGGAAGCACTTCGACTTCAGACTCATCGAGCAGATCGACTCCTTCTAGCCCTTGGGCTCTCCCACGTAGACTCATTATTTCGCCTCCAAACGGGTTTGAAACTCATCAGCAAACGCATTAAAGCCGAAATCCTCTGCGTGCTTTGGTGAGTATTCAGTCAA
>NZ_CP009357.1 GCF_000772105.1 Vibrio tubiashii ATCC 19109 | reverse complement strand
AATTACATACCCTCCCCTGCTCTAGCTTTTGCTTCCTCCAGTTCCGCTTTCACTGAATCTGCGTTTGCCATAATTTGATCAATTTTATCCAGATGCGAAGTTCTCAGAACCTCTTCGTAACATGTTTCCCAAACTGCATCGTGCATTTCTTCAAATAACTTATCGAACATCTCGCAAGTTGATTTCAGTCTCTTACGATTATCAGACTCTGCGGGATTCTGTTCATAGATTGAGTAAGTAGAGTTTGTAGCCTTACCAATTTCGTCAGAGGCATGTGCTTCATTAGATAGAACATCTCCTCTTTCGACAGTAAACACACGACGAATAATCTGGCCCATGAACTGAGCATAACTACTGCCGGAATACTTTGTAATGAAGAAACGCATGTCAGGGACGTTTGGATAGATTCCTCCTTCGTCATATGTCTCAATGGTTTCAGCCACCAAACCTGCGAATTGAAGCGTTGATGCAAAGTCCAACATAGCCGCTGGAGTGGGCACAAAAACCATGTCACATGCAGACACCACATTAAGCGTGCTGATGTTTAAAGAAGGAGTTCCATCAATAACAATGAAGTCGTAATCCTTTCCTACCTCAACCAACCCACTACGCAATTTCATAATTCGGTCGATGAAAGGGACGTTCGCATCATCCATAACCTTCGGCATCATCAAGTCAATATTAAGGTTCTGCAAACAACTCGGAATAATGTCGATGTTGTCCCAGTAGGTTTTCTGAATCGCATAATGCAAAGACCGAGAAGCGCCTTCTGGATGTCCGGCCTCTACCAGCGCTTCGTCATCTTCCAGAAAGAACGGTGCGATGGTGTTTTCATAATGAACGTTATCGTCGGGTCTCTTCCCAAAGAAGAAACTCAATGACCCTTGGGGATCAGTATCAAGTAAGAGAACGCGATACCCCTTCATAGCAAGGTACTGAGAAAACAAGTGACAGGTAGTTGTCTTCTGACTTCCACCTTTCAAATTGAGGATGCCAACCACAGCAGCAGACGCACCTTCAGGCTTTCGAGGAGCCGTATTGAACACCTGGCGAATATGATTGATATGATTCATGGTGTATCCAGAACGAACCTTCTTAGCTGTATCTAAACGATACTCTGGTTCTGGTAGTCGCCCATCTTGTTCTGCCGCGTAAAGGAGAGAGTGACTGATACCTGCAAGCTCAGCAGCCTGAGTTGTACCGTAACGACGTTTCTGAATACGTTCATCTACCTGAGCGACCTCCAGCCACTCCGGATCATGCTTGGATTTTTGTGTCTTGCGGACCAGGCCAGGAATCTCTTTCATGATGGTCTCGCCGCGTTTTACCACTGTGCTGATCTTTTTAAGAGAAGCCAGCAGGTAGCTTTTTTGGGTGTCGTTATCGGTCATTTCGGTATCCTTTGCTGTTCAAATTGACTTTTTTCACGTATCGTGGATAATCCGATTCTATATTCACGCTTTACTAAAAAAAAGCACTATTTGGTGAATATGCTAATTTTTAAGGGCAATCTGTTAATATAAGCCGTATTTGGTGCTCTAATGTGATCTTGGGTATGAAGCTTTTGTTGCGGTAGGAATAAAAAATATGAATAAAAATGATTTGGAGCCGATTAAGTCGCAGCAACTTAACCTTGATCTTTTCGAGCTTGATCCACTACTGGACAAGAACTACAGCAATACTCTCGAAATCTACGATCTCGCCGGTAAATTCTTATACGACAAGCACAATAAATACCTGAGTTCAGCTTCGGCAGAAGAAACAGAATTCACCCGCATAACCAACTACAAAGACATGGAACTTCGGATCTCTGTCACAGCGGCAAATATTGAGCGTGTAAAAGGTGGCACAAAGCAAAGGGTCTTTGTTTTTCCAGGCGCGAGGGAAGAGATCATAGAAGACGTACTACGCAAGCTTGCGACCGAACGAAGAGCTGAAGCCTATGAAGCAACAACAGGTACAAACGCTGGCACAAAGTTTGTCGGGATTGCCTTCACGCTTTATGAAATTTATGAAGAGCTCAAGAGGGTAGGGAAGTCATATTCGTATTCTGAGATCCGAGAAGCTCTCCATATAATGAATCGTTCCATACTTTCGATACAAAGTATGGACAACTCAATAGACCTATCAGCGCCATTTTTCCCAATCATGGCCATAGCGGACAGGGGCAATAAAAAGGAAACTCGTTCCTTCGTCTGCTTCCATCCAATGGTCACTGATGTGATCCTTACTTTGAACTTCAGACGGTACAACTACGCAAAAGCACTGGAGTTTAAACGCCACTACACCAGACTAACCTACAAAAGGTTGTGTCACCGCTGGGTTCAGGCCTCTCCAGGTAAACCTTATACGATCTTACTCAGCACACTGATCAGCGCAATGAAGGACCCATATCAGAATACCTACCAGGACAAGGCACTTTTTAAAGACGTTATGGATGACCTGGTTAACGAGGATGTGCTCGAACGTTACGAAATGATCCCTAAAAAAGAAGGCAAAAAAATAGTTGATTGGCGGTTCGAACTATATGCATCCAATACCTTTGCAAAGCAGGTAGCTGCCAACAACAAGGTTGCGAACGCACTGCTGGGTAACGATCCGAAGCCTGAAGAGCATCCAGTCTCACGTATCCAAGAAATCAAAGACGAAATCGACTTTTAAAATCCTTTCTCTACGTCAAACCTCAGTTTTTGCCGGGATCTAGCTGAATACCGGCCTTTCTCTACCCCAAACCTCACCAAAAGCGCCTCCCAAAGTCCAAAAATCACGCTGGAACAGCATTTTTTACTTAGGTTTTAGATAGAGTTGGGCATCAAATCCATAAGAAGCTATGAAAGCAAAGGTTTGGGATAGAGTAGGGCAGAGCATAAAAAATGCCCAAATGAGGTAAATTTCTATGTGTTTGTACAAATTTCATCTGTAATTCATCAATTTTTACAAACACTTAGCTAAGATAAGCAACAATACAAGCCAAACTCTATGCCAAACCTTAGTAAGGTTTGAGATAGAGCAATACTAAGGTTTGGCATAGAAAGGGCATATCTGGTTATAAATCGAACTAAAAGTACTAAGGTTTATGCTAGAGAAAGGGGATCGCGAACAGCTACATGTGCATAAACCTGTGATTAAGGTGTTGATATGCTGTGTATATCGTGTGGACGCCGATGTATAAAAATAGAAGGGTAGGGTTTGACGTAGAATAATACCAAGGTTTGGCAGTGAATACCACTTAGGTTTCCCATAGAGCAGTAGTAAGGTTTGGCATAGTAAAACACCAAGGTTTGGCATAGCGAAAAAATGATGGAGGCTAGTAATATCAAGGGTTACAGGACAATTAGCGAGAAACCCTACCGAGGGCCTACCGTTTTTAAACCGTCATTAATCCGTTATTTATTCTTTTTAAACAGATAATAAATACTTTGTATTTATTATAGTTAATCCGACCTACGGTCCCAAATGTGAAAGGCGCAAAGCCAATATATTTTATTTTAAAAAAGGAAAGGAAGCCTTCACAAAGACGTAAAGGCTAAATCATCAGGAGCTAATTAAGAGGCCTTAGAAGCTATTTTGTCATCTACCCTTAAACCAGCCTCACGAAACTTCAGATAAGTCACCACCGCTGTATAGAGAGCCCTCGTGGTGTTGCAATTCCACTGTTCTTCCAAAACTTTAATCTGATCAGCAGTATCACTGACGTAGTAAGAGCGGTTATCACCATCTTTGGGATTTGCTATAGCGACTAACTTTTCTTTGTTTTCTATCGCCCAGTACACAGCAGCATCGAACATTTGATATTGATACTTGAAAGCACTGTCTACGGCGCAAACGAGCTTCATGGTCTGTCTATCATCGTCACTCAGCTTGAGAGTGAATGCGGTCAGCTTTGTTTTGTCTTGTGTCATATCCAGCCGTTTACCATAGTATGAAGTTTAAAGTTTCCGATTCTCCTGATTTTCCTACACGAGACCTATCGCTACGATGCTTTTTAGGTCAGGCTCCACTGACCCTTTTTCCCTCCTTTGCTGTTTTAGACTAGGGCATCCTATCGTTGCGGAGGTATGCCCATGTTAACTACATTTTTTAGACGTAAACCGGATCAAAACGAAGTTGTTCAGACACTACCCAAGTATTCGATTGCGAGATCCGGGAAGGACCTTTTGAATACTTCTGAGCGTCAAGCCCTGATAAGAAAGATCAAACGACTCTTCAGCATCACTGAAGAGGTATGGGCTAATCACTACCTCTATGCGATAGAACAATTCGCTGAGTTAGTTCAGGAGGTTCCCGCCTCTGAAATCCACCATCATTCAAAAGCTGGAGGCTTGATTGACCACACTCTGGAAGCGCTCCATGCAGGCATCAGAATCGCTCAAGGATATGTCTTACCTCCGAATTCAGAACCTGAACATATTGCTTCAGCATCTGATCGCTGGAGGTTTGGAGCTTTCATTGCGATTCTCGCGCATGATATAGGCAAGATCGTAACGGATATTGAGGTTGTTTATAGGGAAAGGGGAGGGGAATTCCAACATTGGCATCCCTGGTATGGAAACATTCCAGTTGAAGCAGAGTACAGTTACCGATACAAAAAGCGAGCTAGTAACACCAAGATAGCGAAATCGCTTCATGAAAAAGCTGCAATGTCACTTTTGCCAAGGCTGCTGACCAGGAAAGCTGCCCAGTGGGTTTTTGAGGACACAGAACTGCTTGCTCAACTCTTTAGCACAGTGACCCACTCAACCTTTGGTGGACAGGCCATCGCAGAAATCGTAAGAACTGCTGATAGTGCAAGCGTAGCTAAGAATCTTGGAGCTGATACCGGCATAAGAACGGATCATTCCAATGCCGTACCACTACATGAAAAATTGATAGTTTCTCTAAGGAAGCTAATCAATGACGGAGATCTCAAACGCAATAAGCCAGGTGCAGCCATATGGGTAACTGAAACTGATACATGGGTGGTATCAAAAGCAACAATGGAGGCGGTTAGAGTCCAGTTACTAAACGAAGGCCACAAAGGTATCCCCAAAAACATTGTGCGCTTATTTGAAGTGTTGAGGGAGCATGAATTGCTGATACCGAACTCTGAAGGGGAGAGTGTCTGGACCGCAGAGATAAACGACTTTGCTAAGAACTGGCAACAGAAACTAACCTTCTTGAGATTTAAGAACGAAATCATCTGGCCAACAAGTAATCCTGATACCTTTGATGGCGAAGTGCTTCCGGTCGATAAGGCTGGGAATGTTATTGAAAGCGATCCGGAGGAATCTGACAATTTCTCTCAAACACAGCAGCCTCTTGAGAATGAGAACACAGAAGTACTCAATCAAAAGATTGACCTTGATAAGCCGCACATACAGCCCCCAAAGGAACTTCCTGTAGCTAAGGCCGAACGCGAAGTCTTACAGGACAAGCAGAGACAACTTGAAGTCAAGGTGCCAACAACGAAGTCTCAGTCAAACCTTACTGCTAAGCAAACAAAAGCACAGATCCCGGAAGTTGCACAAAGCTATGTCCATGCTAATACCGGCGTTAGCTCCAGTGAAGCTAGGAACTTGTGGAAGCACTCCAGAAAAGTGCAAGAGGACCTTCTTGTGCAAAACGACTTCGTTGCCTGGTTGTTGAAGGGCATCTCGCGCCGGAACATTCGAGTGAATGAATCAAAGGCTCCGGTACATATCCTAGAAAACCACGTTGCTTTGGTTACACCGGCGATTTTCAACCTGTATCTGGACAAAAATTCACTGAAGAAACGCTTATACGAGAAAAGGGCAGGGGACAAGAAAGTCTATACCTTACTCCAGAAAGAACTGGAATCACTTGACATTCATCAGCGAGGCTCAAATGGCCAAAACATTGTCAGGATGTCAGTTGAAGGGCAACGATCCCAATCTGAGTTGAGGGTATACCTTCTCAATAGGGAATGCTTTCCCTCTTTAGCAAACTTCAGTGCAAACAAGGCAATGACTATTCACCTTTGACGGACCCCAAGGAAGGATAGCCATAGATCGGGCCGTTTTGGATGTCCATCATGGACTTGCGCTATCAAAATGAGTATATTTGATTCTATGATTTTTATTGCACTTTGGCCCCGAAAAGAGGCAACAACTACAATAAATTGTGCCGTAAATAGGATTTTCGTCGCCTGAGCCCCTATTTGTGGCTGTCCATGCTGCAATGATAGGAGACTCACCCCAAAAAGGTGATAGCGCGAACAATGAACACTAACCGAAACACTGAACTTGAAGCCTTTGAACTACCAGGCGAGAGACTTAATCACATTCTGGATCAAATAGGCTTCAAACAAGGAAGGGGTAGGGTCGCCGAATTCCAGAATTATCTTGCTGAAAAATCCCCAGGCGTTTTTGCTGATCTGAAATACACAACCGTTCGGTCGTGGTTTCAGGAGCACTCTCCGCCGATGCGGAAGATTGATGCTGCTATCCAAGCGCTTCAGTTTGAGTACAAATTTCGTCACGACATCTCTCAGATAAAGACCTGGTGGAAAGTTGGAGGTTTTTATCCATTCGTCAACGAATCTGGCGAACCGGCTCCGTCAATTACAGATCTCCAGCAGGAAGCTAAAGACAACGAGGAAAAACTACAGTTTGTTATCATGTCGCTTGTTACAGAAGAGACAGGCGAACATTTTAAATCGTTGTCCAGTAAAGATCTCGTTAGGCTGAAGGACAAAGTTGCCCAATTCGCACAAGACTACTCTGACCCATTTAAAACGGACTGCCCATCTGATTATTTGCGTATGGCAATCAAGGCAGAGTTGTCCGAACTTCTGAATAAAAAGAAAAAATGATATGCGCCGGTTTCCACAAGGGAATATCGGCGGACTTCTGTTTGGTTGCGCTCTAATTGCTCTCGCAAGACTGGCTTGTGCAGAAGTCATGGTTGTTGTCCCCGAATATTCTGAGCAATATGCCAGTCTTGCTCATTCCATAATCCAGGCTGCACCTGGAAGTGCAGGGCAGTTGAGGCTGTATACTGATTTACCGCCATCACTCGATGACTATGAATTAGTAGTCACTATTGGCAATGAAGCTACCCATGCAGTCAACCATGATAAGCGCTTCAGATACCTTCCCGTACTAAGTGGTTTCATTCCAAGATCAGAATACCGTGCAGGCCCTCTAAGGTCGGCGGTATTCAGCGACATCAATCCGGCAATACACGTCAAGCTGATCAAGCAAATGTATCCTGGGCGAGAGCCTCGTATCGGAGTTTTTGTTGATAGTGAGACAGACTACCTATTTGGGCGGGATTTGCCTGATAAAATTGGTGGTTTTTCCTTGGTACAGAAGGAGTTGAATGAGGCTGAGAATCCGGCCCAGCTCATTGCTCGATTCGTAGAGGACAACAATCTGGATGCATTCATTGTTATACCGTCCAGTATAATTTATGATCCGCACTCGCTGAAGGCGATGCTCTATTCACTCTACCAACTCAACATTCCAGCGATCGCGTATACGCCGAGATTAGTTGAGGGAGGAGTAGGGTGCGTCGCCGCGGCCTACTTCGACAAGGAGCTTGTCTTGTCGGAAATGGTAAACAGAATTCACTCATTTTATGAAACGGGAGAGTTGTCTACTACGACCTCGACACCAACTAAGGCCAAGGTAGTTGTTAATTTAAAATTAGCAGAGGCGTTTCAGTTGGATTTGAGAAATCTCATGAAGTATGGAGAAATACATGAGCAGTAAGAAAAGGATTTCCTATAAGACATTACTTTGTGCATCAGTGGTACTAATTTCGATCGTCATTTACGCGCCGATCATTTTTACCATACACCATCAAAATGAAAAGCTTGTTGACTTAGAGCTTAAAAACATCAAGGGCATTACCGAGCTCCATTCAACAAATATCCTTGCCTATGCAATTGAAGCGGGTAACAAAGAAATCATTGACGCTACTCTTGATGATCTGAAAGATTACAGCTTTATCTACAGTATTACTGTTCTTGATCCGAATAATAACATTATCGGTTTTGTAAAAAGCGATGGATATAATGGTGTAGAGGTTTCTGATCTTAGTTCAAAAGAATTACCGATCTACTCAGCGTCATCAATAACTAAGTCGGTAATCGAAAATGATATTTTGAATGAAGATAGCGACCCTCCTGACCGGAAGCATGTGGGTACATTATTAATTTCGTACACTGATGTTTTCGGTGCCAATGCAGCGATTTCTCCTATTCTAAAATCCCTTCTGTTTTCATTTTTATTTGGCGTCATAACCGTCGTTATCTTTTTTGTCGTTCTCCGCTCCATCACCAGGAATTTCTCTAACATGGTAGTCTCAGCTAATCGACTGGCCGGAGGTGAAAGAGGAATACGATTATCAGAAGATTCTACAATTAGGGAAATCTCACATTTTGCTGAATCCTTCAATACGATTTCTAAAGAGTTGGAAAAAAATTGGAGTGATATTGAACATCAAGAACAGATTTACGAATTAAAGCACAACATATTGCAGATCGCTGCTCACGAACTCAGAACTCCAATCGGAAGTATTAAGACGTTTCTTGATATAGCAATCCATCACAACTCTGAAAAGCGTCATGCTGATGTTTTGTCTACGCTTAAAAAATGTTTCTCTGATATTGATGCCCTTGATCGGCACATTACTTCAATACTTTGTTTATCCGCACTCGAAAACGGATCGCTAACCAGAAATGATGATTGGGTAGATGTCAGAAAACTATTCTCTGATCTCGATAAACAGTTTTCAGTCAAGTGTAAAGCAAAGCAGGCAGTATCTTGGAATTGCTTTGCTGTGGGAGACATGCGTGATCAAGTTTACATTGATTATGACCTGGTATCGATCATCATCTCAAATGCTATTGATAATGCGGTGAAATATACCAATAGGGGATTCGTTAAAGTATCGTACAAGGTAGAAGATAAAGCCCTTCTCGTTACTGTTCATGATAGTGGTGTTGGGTTGACAGAGAAAGACATTGAGGTCTTAACAGCTCGACCAAATCAATTGCAGAATCACATCAAGCGCAAACGAGATGGTTGGGGTATCGGAATGGCCACGATGCACAAATTCGCAGATTTCCTTGGTGGAACAATTGAGATTGAAAGTAAGAAAGACTTTGGAACTAAAGTATCCATTCGCATTCCTGCCGATTGTAAATCTGAACTAATCGCCATCGAGAACGAAACTGCCATCGAGAGTAGAAGTGAAGTAGTGTCCGTAGGTAACGGTTTAGGGTTCAGTTCATCCTATGTGCATAACATTGTCGAAGATGGATTAAAAGTATTAGTGATTGACAACGACGCACAGTATCTTAGCCAAATGGAAGAACTTCTATCACCGGAGTTTCTTCGGAGAAAAGATGTTCAAGTCACCTTTTGCTCAAGCTCATCCGATGCGATAAGGCATGTCGAGGATTTTGAATTCGACCTGCTTTTGATCGACTACCATATGCCTGGTATGGATGGATTGCAGTTCCTTCGTTTTCTTCGCGACAATGAACACGAATGCAAAGAGGCTACCAAGATTGTGATAACTGCTGACGCGAACATCCCCGAGACAGTAAAGCGTGAAATGCTGTCTATGGCAGACAAGGTAATGAGCAAGGGGATAACATCTGCTGATATTAGAAATATGATTCGGTCAATTTCATTAAGATCAGTGAGTTAATTTGAGAGGTAGACTTGGGGAGTAATAGAAACGAACCATGCCCTTGTGGAAGTGGCAAGAAATACAAAAAGTGTTGTTTGAATCAACTCACGAAGGACAAGGCCGTAATTTCATCTGAATTATCGGACGCTTTGGATAAACCATGTTGGTACCACGGAACCGACCAGAGCTTTAGTACTTGGAAACTTCCCCCTCCCAGGAAACCAGGTGAAGATTTACTCGTACAGCATACCGCCATCTTTTTTACTATCAATCGTGACTTCGCAAAGGAAGCTGGAACCAGATTGGCCAGGGTATCTCTATCATCCAATGCCAGGCTATTAGATACAATTGCTAATTACGCAGCCTCTGAGCATTTGCGTCGAGAGGTAATGCGCAATCCGATGGCATCAAGGACACTTAATGTGAATCATGACTACTGGCATGAAGGATGGTTGACAGGAAATGTATTGAGGGTCGCGTACAACGATCCAGCTATGTCTGCACATTTAGATAAGATGGCTTCTGATTTGGCAGCCCATACTGGGCTACCATTCGATACAGCTTATTCTGTTGTAGGACATAACAGCGCCAGAGGATTAATTGAGTTGATATGCGTCTCAGCTAAGCGCCTTGGTTACGATGCATTATATGGGCATGAGGTTGATCGACATTCAGAGCCAGGAAAGGCAATTGCTCAACCTTGGCTGGCAGTGATGTCAAATGGAGTCGTGTCTTCGCCAGAGTGGATAGACGTTTAATTTAATTGTATTGGCTCCTTATCCCGGCTTCTTGTCCTTATCCTCCTGCCTGGGTGAAAGCTTGTCGATTACCACTTTTAGCACATCAAGCTCGGTAGAGAGCTTGTCGTTTGCTTTTACGAGCGCAGCGTTCTCAGATTTCAGCTTTATATTTTCCTCGTCAGACTCACGCAACGTGGCTATCGTTTTGAGGTGTCCCTGTATCTCTGTTGAAAGCTTTTCGAGTTCTGAGGATAAATTTTCTAACTTTGATGAATGCTCAGAGATTAGACGATCCTTTTGTTCTATCTGGACAATGAAGGATTGCTCTCTTTGGCTTGCTTCGGCGAGACGTTCTTTAAGGGCCGTAAGTTCCAATCCCTGTTTACTTACGACTGTGGTTGTCTCTTCCAATTGGGCCTTCATTCGGTCTGCGGATCGATTGGATTGCTCAAGCGCTTCCTTGTAGCCCTGGAGGGTTCGAGCGTGTTCATCTTTGAGCAGAACCACTAACTCCTTGTGCTCAGCCTTAGTGGACTCCAGGTGTAGCCTGGTATCTTTCAATGAGGTATTCGTGCTATCTAGTTTTTCTTCCAGTGACAATGTGCGTTGCTTCTGCTCTGCCAAAGCCTTGCGCTCAGCGTTAAGTTCAGTTTGAAGCTGTTCGATTTTTTTTAAACTGGAGTCTGCGCGACTGGTCTCATCTTTCAGCTTGGCGCTCATATCGGCCAATTGGTCTCGATATGACTTAACTCGTTCTCTTTCAGAGGACAGCTCTTCAATCAGGCCAGCTTTTTCCTTTCGGATCTGTTCTTCGTACTGCTCATTCAACTCGACTACCACCGGGCGCACCAAGTTAACGATTCGCTTTGTCAGCGGATCTTCGTCCTGGTATTCGATGTCCAGCCCCATACCTTTCAGATAATAAAGGATTTTGGCCTCGGAGCCTTTCCCAAGTACCGATCTTACCTGGTAAGGGTTGATTGGCTTTCCCTTGTCCTGAAGCATTCGCACAGCTTCTTCGACGTCCTCGTATCCAATAACTGGCGGTCTAGCCATTTGTCTCTCCTCGGGGGATGCAGTCTCAGTCTTCCAGTATAATAGCTTAGTATATTTCATGTGACAAGAAACATATAAAGAAACATGGCGAAAACCAGCCGTTGATATGGAATATATAAGGCGTGATAATAGAACATTATCTAGCCTTAGGTTAAAATTTGGGATAGGATAGGGTGGTAAAGTTCGCCAATTTTGAAAATTCACGGTTTTTGGCCGCTTTCAAAATATTGGTCAGGTGAAGGCCTGCGGAGGCATTTGGACGAAAACCTACGCTTTGATTGGGGTTGCTGGTTGGAAGACCTGGTGTACGTTGGATAGAGAACCCAGCAATTGGAGATAACTATGGATGACATTCAGGCACATAAGGCCAAAAAGAAGCTCAAGAAAATGTTGAGCAGCAAATCCTGGAATATGGAGGGCTTTCACGCGAACTCAGATATAGCGGTAAATGCGTATGTATATGACCCCTTCGATAGCGAGCAAATCGCATTGGCGGGTTTTACTGAACAGGATCTGGTTAGGCTCAAACAGGTAAAGGAGCCAATTGAGGCGGTTTGTGGTGCCGTTGATCAACAGTTCAAGCGGTATGTGAACGCCTCTGGTGGAGCAGTCCGGAAGCGGGTTGAAGAGCTGGGCGTGTTGATTGGTATTTATATGGTTAATACGACCAGCTATCAAACACTGTGCGCCAATGAAAAAGATGGCCACCGGCATTTCATTATCCTGCTCTACCGGAACCGTCATACGAATGAATGCACTCTCCGCCCTTTTGGCTTAGTTAGCCAGGAGCCAATCCTAGAAGCTGAGCTTATTAAGCAATATGCGCAGTCTGTGATCGCGAGGGATGAAGTAGCCAACCCGAGCTATTTTAATTCAAGCCCTGTCGTCCCATTTCGGAGGTAACATGGAATTGAAGATTTTTGAGAATGGCATTCAAAGCCATAACCAAGTGATACACCGCGCACTGTTGAAGAACGGCCTGTATGTTATGCATGAGAAAGGCTACAGCTACACGGTCGGAATGAAAAATATTGGTTCGCCAGATCTGATTCTGTTCGGGCAATCTTCGGAAATAGCTGATGAGATGTTCCAGGTGATTTTTCAAGCTGTTCAAATGGGGCTGTTGATTCTTGATCAGGTGAAAAGCATTGATCATATCTTTGAGCCTCAACCGCAGCTCAAGCACTTTTCGGATATGGAAAAGCGTAGGCATTTCTTCGCTGCACGTACTTACTATGGCTCGTGGGATTTCAACGTGCTTAATGTTTCAATGGATTTCCACTAGGAGAGGTGCATGGCTATTGGTAAACAAAGAATGACCTCTTCCTATTCAGTTATCCTGGATACCGACACGTTCATTCTCATCAAAGATAATGATGACCCAGATTTTGCGTCTGTGACTAACGCCGCAGATTATACGGTTGAATCGTTGGCTCAGCTCTATGATCTATCCAATCGACGGATTGTATATCAGGACACTATGGGACGATTTGATGAGTTACGCCATGCAGATGGAAAGTTTACGGGTTTCAGAGCCCTAACTGCGAACCAGCAGGAATTCTATGAGCAGTTTCTTTCTGGCAAAGGCGATTAAAGGAGGAATTATGGCTGAAAGTATTGTCATTGATTTTACGGCTCACCTCCAGAAGAAACGACAAGCAGAGGCCCTAAAGGAAAGGATTGCTGCCTCTGGTTGGGATATTGATGGCGATGTTTCCTCGATCGATTCAGAAATCTGCTTCTATCTGATCGACAGCAAAGAGTCAGGTGTAGTTCTCTTTGGGTGCAGCAAGGATAGTATCCCAGCCCCAGGTTCTTTAGAGATTGTTCATTGGGGACATTTTGTTCTGGCATGGGATGTTATAGCCGATCCGGAAATGCCATTTGATGAAACCCATAAGCTCAACACAATGCAGCTTGCACTGAGAGCCCTGCCTGGTTTGACGGAGTGGCAGAGCTTTTCTGAAAGAGCATTCTCTACAGAGGGAGCTAAGAAGCCACACATTCTGGTGATCATTGATAGAGCTAATCTTGAATCACCTCTGGAGTTGATAGTCGCGCACTCTGAGTCTCCAGTGATGAACTCAGAAAGCATCCAGTCGATCGTAGACAGCTACGTTAAGGAACAGTGAAGATGACTGATCGAAGGGACGATGATCCCACTTTCGTGGGAAGGTCTGCTGAGCTCGACCTGCTTGCCAAAGAAGCAACGATTTTGGACGCATCCGAGAACGACAATACCAATAGAGCTTTGGAGAATGCGGTCAAACACTTCACAAAGGTCTTTGGTGGACGGCTCCCGTGCACAGATGAGGATCTGAAGAATTACCTCGTGATGTACGCCGGTAAGCTGAGTGTTGCAACTCTGGAACAACGCAGGGTTCTCATTGGCCGCTGGCACAAAGAAAACGGCTTTGAGCATAATCCTAATGATTCGGAGCTTGTTCGGAAAATAATGCGGGGAATACGGCGGAAGTTTGGTAAAAAGCCTAAACAGGCAAAACCGGCACCGTTAAGAGTCATTGAAAAAGTATGTTCACACCTGGATGAAGTTCAAGAGAACATTGAGGATGAAAAGAATAGCCAGAAGCTGAGAGCTATCAGAGACAAGGCCATGCTGCTAACGGCGTTCTGGTTTGGATTGCGCTCCGACGAACTCATTAACATCCGTGCTTGTGACATCAAATTTCATTGGGATGGAGATACCCCATATTTCGAGTTATTTCTTCCAAAATCGAAAACGGATAGAGATGGCCAGGGAACGACAAAGAAACTGGATTCACTGCCAAACCTATGTCCTATGCGAGCGATTAGAGACTGGATTGAAGCAAGGTGCAGTGGTGTCGATGTAAAATCCTTTAGAGAAAGCGAAGTACCGCTATTTGCAAAAGTTAGTCGTTGGGGAGATGTCTCAGAAACCCATATACATCCAAACTCGATCAACAAGCTTTTCAAAGGGCTTTTGGAATCCGGAGGCGTTGATCCAGAGGAATATAGTACCCATAGTATGCGCCGTGGCGTTGCGAACTGGATTATAGATTCTGGAGCTTCTGTTGCTGAACTGAAAGAGTGGATCGGTTGGAGAGATACCAGAACAGCAATGCGTTACCTGGATGGTAAGTCTTCCCTGCCAAGCAAGATTATTGAGAGGAAGTTACAGACAGGATCACTTCTCAGCGATACAAACCCTAGACGGCTCAGTAGCCCTGAAGATTAACAGGGCTGTTTGAGGTAAGCCGTCAGTCAATTTAGGTGTCTGATTGTCAGCTTAATGGCGAATGAAACGACATTTCGGGTAGTTGCTGCATCCCAGGAACTGTTTTCCTTCGTTTGTTCCACGTTTGGACGTTCTCATAACGAGTGAACCGCCACATCTAGGACAGTTGGTCGTATCCCTTTCATCAGGGGTTGTATTTGTCATTTTCTTTAGTGATTTAGCGTGAGCGATATGCTTTCGCTTGTTTGTGAATGAGTTATCTAGTTTACCTCGACTAAGCGATACTTTAATTGCCTCCAGAGCAGTGTCGTCGATGACAGGGTGTGAATATTCACTGATATAACGGCGCAGTTTGAAGGCAGTTAGCACGTTGTTTGGCATTGGAGTTTTGAATGTGGCGTCACCGACAAAAACAATAATCGAATGTACTACTGCTGGGTCAACCTCGATAAGATCTGAAAGTGTCTTGGTATGTTTGTAATTCTGGCGAAGTGGATTCTGGAACCTAAACTTATTCTTGAATATCTGCTGTGTCCAATACGGACTGGTTTCATTGCCAAATATCCAGCCTTTCATGTTCTTGGTTTCGATTACGAAGATGCCGTACTTGGACAACAGGATGTGATCTATTTGTGTAGTACCATCTTCCGTTGGCAGCATGACATCTTTAAATAGTGAGTACTCAGGCTCCTTAAAATTTTTGCGTAATATGAGGTTCACGATCCATTCGCCGAAAACGCCTTTGAACCATGCTGTGCGCGTTATGGAAACAATAATCAGCAATAGAATGAGCCACCAGAACTGACCTGCAAGATTCAACGCTTGAGGGATCAGCGCACTGGTAAAAGCGTCCATCATCTGGTTACTCATTTTTTATTCCTACGCCATTCCCAAGGTGGAATACGATCTGCTTCAGGTAGGCCCCATAGGCCACGTTTGTTGATTCGCGCATCTTTTTCAAATTCAAAGAGTAAGGGAGACTTTGCATACTGCCGATACACCCAGGCGCTGCCAGATTTAACAAGCTCGGCGTTAACCCACTTCCCGTCAACATAAAGGTTTGCTACCAGGCGGCCATACCTGTCAGTGTCAACAGTATCGACTTTTACCAGGCGTCCGAACACAAGATCCGATAAGGCCTGTTTGGAACGGCTGCCATAAGGTTGCTTCTTCTCAGGCGTATCAATTTCTGCTAAACGAACACGATACTGGATCTTACCGCTTTTGCAGTTTTTTCCGGAATTGCACGGCTTATCTGTCAAAACATTTACAGTATCTCCATCGGAGACACCGACAACCTTCGCCATGAAGCTTTCAGCAAATGAAAACGGCGATACTAAAGCGAACAGAACAATCAGAAATGAATACAAAAACTTCGCTGGAGCTAGGATTCTCATACCTTCTTAACTCCGGTTGCGACTAGGCCACGATTGCCCCGCTCTACTGAGAAGCAAACATCCATACCTTCGTGGAGGTCGTTAAATAAGTTATCTTCAACACCGGAAGCATGGAAGAAGATATTGTCATCGAATCCCGGTGAATAAATGAATCCATATCCTTTGCTGTAAACCATGTCAGAGATACTTCCCGTTTTTTCACCACCGCCAAGGTTATCGGAGGGTTGATATTCGTCACCGCGCTGAATTCTGAGGTATATTTCTTCGCGATGGACCTCAATGTTTTTTGGTGCGTTGATTCCGATTCGTACCTGGTTACCATTGACCCCCAATATGGTGACGGAAACGTCGTCGCCTATCATGAGAGTTTCACCAATTCGCCGAGTTAATATGAGCATAATGACACGTTCCTTTGAATAGATTAAACGAGGCTTACAAATACCAGCTCGTCCTTCTCAAAGGATCTGAGAGGTGAAGAATCAGGTTTTCGATCAGTATGAAAGCCAGCGTATACCAATACAGAGACGATACCGGGTATCGTTTTATAAGCAATACGTTTGGTGAGCTGAAAGTAAGCATCGAGTGGGTTCATTGATGGCACATCGAACGTGAACTGCTTGTTTTGTTCCGTTTTGATGTCCACGCTGTACTTATGTTTTCGCCCAGGACGGTCTGCTCCATCCCTTGGCCTTTGGCCGAATATTTCAGCGATTGCAGACTCATAAACACTATTGCTCAGGATGTCGCAAGCGCATAGAGCTTCGGTGTATCCACCTAATCGGTATCGCCATTCGAGGCTCTCAAATTCGTGGTGTGAAGGCTTTACATTATCTAGACCAATGATTGCCTTACCATGCTCAGGCGAAATATTGTCTCTCAACTCCTGGAAGATGTTTTCTATTTGATTCTGGTCGAGTGTTCTCATTGTTATTCCTACTTCTTAAACGGCGCTAAGGGTATCTTCCTGATTCACATCAAGGATTTGACTTGGTAACTCGCTATGACTAACAACCGCGTTCAGCTCGTCGTAATAGCTCTCTGTCGCTCCTGCTGGAACCAGGTAAACAGCCGTAGGTTTTCCTTCAGTATCGGTTAGAAGAACCGAGGCTATGACATCAGACGATCCAAGGTTGTAGCGTAAGCCTTTGATGAAATGACGCTTCCCTGTACAGAGCCGCTCCAGGAGTTCAAGCTCCTCTATGTTTTCAAAGGGAAGCCAATTCCGATCCACGGCCATGAAAGAGATGGTATCCACCTGGGGACTGCCGGATGCGCTAAGAAGAAAAGTACAGATTGTTAGCAAATGAATGGATTCATTTTCATGGAAAAAAGCAAGCTCAGTGGAGAAGGCCTTATTTATTCGCTTGTAAACATCCTCTCCCATGTAAACCGGAGTATCGGGCATATGCTTGACGATCATCTTGAATCCAAACCGGGCTTCTTCGATCGTCTTCACTTCGCCAATGAGTATGCCCATAGGCTGTTTGTTGCCCTGCTTTTTCAACTTGGATAGGAACTGTCTGCGTCTGGCCACAATTTCATCTTTGTGGGGTTCTAGGGATTTTCCCCTCTAAAAAGACTTAATCCTCTGTAGACCACACCAATAAATGGCTGCGGAGGTGGGTTACTACTTATAAGTGTGGCAAATTAGGTAAATATCGTACATTTAATACGGAACAGCCCTGATATGGCCATCAAAAACGAAATTACTATTCTCACGAGAGCAGAACAGGCAGATCTTTATTCCCCACCCATTTTTTCAATCGAAGAACAACGTCTGTACTTTTCTCTGAACGATGCGGAATTGGCAGTTTTTCGGTCAATTCGTCTCAGAGCTCATAGATGTTACTTTGTCGCGATTTTGGGATACTTCAAATCAAAGCCCGTCATCCTAGATATCGCTTACTCGCAGGTTTCTAAGGATTTAATGTTCATCAGTAAAGAGCTGCTTGGCGGCAAGGGGCTCAGACCATTCACTCCCTCACAAAAACAAAAAGATCGACTCTACGCAAAAGTATTAGACCTTGCTGGTTATCACAAATGGGACGAAAGTCAGCACTTCAATTCTCTTTTCGACCACCTTGTTCAGGTGGGCAATGCCTGGCTGGAGCCGCGTTACCTCTTTGATACTGCTATTGAATTCCTAACCAGTCACAGCATTGCTATCCCTAGGTACACCGTACTCCAGAGACTGATAAGCAGAGCGATGCAGCAGGTCAGAAAAGACCTGGCGCACCAACTTAATCAACTCACCAGTCCTGAACTTCACGTCTTTCTGGACAGCATAACAGCCATTGATGACGGACTAAGCCTGAACCAGCTCAGAGGCGGTGCAAAAAGTCTGACCGTACCTGAACTTAAAAAAGAGCTTGCCCTTTATCATCAGTTAGCGCCATGGCGCACGCAAATCAATGGCGTTATCGATGGGCTTAATCTGTCTCTTAAAAATCGACAACACTTCGGTGAGCTCATCAACTATTACGGTAGTAAACTCAAACGATTCAAACGCGCACAGCAGCATCTATGGTTGCTATGTCACCTGACAGAGCGGATACAACTGGCACTGGAACGGTTAACTGATGGGTTCATTTACCATATCCGCAAGCAACAAGAAGCTGCCAACACCTTTGCACAACAAGCAGTGTTCCTGTCCTGGCAGTCAGCCGCGGACAATGTCACGAAAGCGGCAGAGTTACTGCATCTGTTTGTGGATGAGAACATTGATGATAATCAACCCTTCTCAGTAGTCAGACAACAGGCATTGAAGGTCATGAATGACAGGGATATCCAGACCCTCTGCCTTTACCTGAAAAAACAGAAACGGACCGTGGAAGAGTACCAGTGGCAACATTACGATGAACAATGCAATCTCCTGGAGCAACTGTTAAGGCAGGTGTTTTTGTGTCTTGAATGTGAGGCCGGTAAAGGCTCAGAAGCCGTCGTCGCCCAACTTCAACAGATGCAGACGGAAATCGCATTCGGTGGACCACTGAAGACGATGGATACGTCGCTCATCCCGAAAAAGCACCTCCCATGGTTGGTTAAACAGGATAACGTTAACCCGCAACGTTACGAATGGCTGCTCTACCGGCAGTTAACCTCACGACTGAATGGACGCATTTATTTGCCAAATGTTACCAAATACCGCGCACTGGAAGACGACCTGATCCCCCAGACATCGCAGGATACCTTGCTGGCCTCATCAACACTGGACAGACTAAAACAGCCCGCAGAGTTATTGTTACAGGAGAAACAACACCGGCTGGAAAGTGCACTCAAAGACGTTGCTCTCCATATTGATGAGGGAGACAATCGAAATGTGATCATGAAAAATCGTACCGGTACCCGCTGGCGTCTGCCGACCAAAAGCGCTACATCTCTGGTCAACAATCCCTTTTTTAAGCGAATGCAACCGGTCGGTATCGCGGATGTACTGCGGTATGTAGAGCGCGAAACCGGGTTCATGAAATGTCTGACTCATGTACTTCCGATACAAAAACAAGGGTTCACTCATCAGGATGATTTACTGGCCATTCTGATTGCCAACGCCACTCACCGTGGTGTGTATGGCATGGCGCAGATCTCCGATCGAAGCTATGAACACCTGAGTACGGTGCAGGCCAACTATATCCGGCCTGAAACGCTGCATGACGCCAGCGACGTGATCAATAATGCGGTTGCAGCGCTACCCATCTTCCGCCACTACCATATTCAGGAGGACCAGTTGCACGCCAGTGCGGATGGTCAGAAATTCGAAACCCATCTGGAAACCTTTAAAACCCGGTACTCCTCTAAGTATTTCGGCACCAACAAAGGGATCACGGCCATGACACTGGTGGCCAACCACAGCGCCCTCAATGCTCGGATCATCGGTTCCAACGAGCACGAATCACACTATATTTATGACCTGTTACAATCCAACAGCAGTGAAATCAAACCTGACGTACTCTCGACAGATACACACGGTGTCAATCATGTTAACTTCGCCTTACTGGATCTATGCGGTTACAGTTTTGCACCGCGATACGCGCAGTTCAGTAGTGTCATCAATGATCTGTTTGATGTGACTGAAAGTGAACAAGGCAGCACCATACTGGCGCTAAAGAAGCCTATCAGAACGAATGTTATTACAACGGGATGGCAAGATATCAGGCGTATTGTTCTGTCACTTCAGACAAAGCGGACGACACAAGCAATGCTGGTAAGAAAGTTGTCTGGTTACCCTTCTGGACACCCAATATTACAGGCTCTGACGGAGTATAATCGACTGGTTAAAGCGCAATATTTACTTGACTACATCGACGATGCCAGTTTGCGGCAGTATGTGCAACGTGCCCTGAACCGGGGAGAAGCATGGCACTTCCTTAGACGAGCCATTGCGTCGGTGAATGGTGATCAGTTCCGTGGCAAAAACGAGTCTGAAATCGCTATCTGGAATGAATGCGCAAGATTGCTTGCCAACGCGATCATCTACTTCAACTCCGCGATACTGAGTCATCTTCTGGGACACTTTGAAGCGAGAGGAGATGAAGAGAAAGCGGGTATCACTCGTGCTGTTTCGCCCGTTGCGTGGCAAAATATCAACTTAAGCGGAACGTATAACTTCACTAATACTGGGAAATTGCCCAATATTGGCGAAATAACAAGGCCGATAGTGGATGATTAGGCTCCAAGCTGAAAGTAAACCACCTCCGCAGCCATTTATTGGTGTGGTCTACAGAGGATTATGTCTTTTTAGAGGGGAAAATCCCTAGAACCCCATCAGAAAACTGAAGGAACCTCCATTGAATCGAACTAATATTTTTTTTGGTGAATCGCATTCTGACTGGTTGCCTGTCAGAGGCGGAGAATCTGGTGATTTTGTTTTTCGACGTGGTGACGGGCATGCCTTCGCGAAAATCGCACCTGCTTCCCGCCGCGGTGAGCTCGCTGGAGAGCGTGACCGCCTCATTTGGCTCAAAGGTCGAGGTGTGGCTTGCCCCGAGGTGATCAACTGGCAGGAGGAACAGGAGGGTGCATGCTTGGTGATAACGGCAATTCCGGGAGTACCGGCGGCTGATCTGTCTGGAGCGGATTTGCTCAAAGCGTGGCCGTCAATGGGGCAGCAACTTGGCGCTGTTCACAGCCTATCGGTTGATCAATGTCCGTTTGAGCGCAGGCTGTCGCGAATGTTCGGACGCGCCGTTGATGTGGTGTCCCGCAATGCCGTCAATCCCGACTTCTTACCGGACGAGGACAAGAGTACGCCGCAGCTCGATCTTTTGGCTCGTGTCGAACGAGAGCTACCGGTGCGGCTCGACCAAGAGCGCACCGATATGGTTGTTTGCCATGGTGATCCCTGCATGCCGAACTTCATGGTGGACCCTAAAACTCTTCAATGCACGGGTCTGATCGACCTTGGGCGGCTCGGAACAGCAGATCGCTATGCCGATTTGGCACTCATGATTGCTAACGCCGAAGAGAACTGGGCAGCGCCAGATGAAGCAGAGCGCGCCTTCGCTGTCCTATTCAATGTATTGGGGATCGAAGCCCCCGACCGCGAACGCCTTGCCTTCTATCTGCGATTGGACCCTCTGACTTGGGGTTGATGTTCATGCCGCCTGTTTTTCCTGCTCATTGGCACGTTTCGCAACCTGTTCTCATTGCGGACACCTTTTCCAGCCTCGTTTGGAAAGTTTCATTGCCAGACGGGACTCCTGCAATCGTCAAGGGATTGAAACCTATAGAAGACATTGCTGATGAACTGCGCGGGGCCGACTATCTGGTATGGCGCAATGGGAGGGGAGCAGTCCGGTTGCTCGGTCGTGAGAACAATCTGATGTTGCTCGAATATGCCGGGGAGCGAATGCTCTCTCACATCGTTGCCGAGCACGGCGACTACCAGGCGACCGAAATTGCAGCGGAACTAATGGCGAAGCTGTATGCCGCATCTGAGGAACCCCTGCCTTCTGCCCTTCTCCCGATCCGGGATCGCTTTGCAGCTTTGTTTCAGCGGGCGCGCGATGATCAAAACGCAGGTTGTCAAACTGACTACGTCCACGCGGCGATTATAGCCGATCAAATGATGAGCAATGCCTCGGAACTGCGTGGGCTACATGGCGATCTGCATCATGAAAACATCATGTTCTCCAGTCGCGGCTGGCTGGTGATAGATCCCGTCGGTCTGGTCGGTGAAGTGGGCTTTGGCGCCGCCAATATGTTCTACGATCCGGCTGACAGAGACGACCTTTGTCTCGATCCTAGACGCATTGCACAGATGGCGGACGCATTCTCTCGTGCGCTGGACGTCGATCCGCGTCGCCTGCTCGACCAGGCGTACGCTTATGGGTGCCTTTCCGCAGCTTGGAACGCGGATGGAGAAGAGGAGCAACGCGATCTAGCTATCGCGGCCGCGATCAAGCAGGTGCGACAGACGTCATACTAGATATCAAGCGACTTCTCCTATCCCCTGGGAACACATCAATCTTACCGGAGAATATCGTTGGCCAAAGCCTTAGCGTAGGATTTCGCCCTCTCCCGCAAACGACCCCAACGGCTCAGCAGGAACGCGAGCAGGCCCGGCAGGAACTGGCCGAGTGCCGGGAGCGGAACGCAACCCTTACCGGGGAGCTGAACGCCATCAAGGCTCAACTGGCCGAGTTGAAAGGAGAGGCTTCTAAGAAGAAGTAAACGGCCGCACTGGATGCACGGCCGGAAGGGTCAGGAAGAGGGCTTGTCGCGCGCGGTCGCCGCGTCGCGCCTGAGCTGAGGGTAAAAGGCTGTGCGCCATCGCCATTGGAGTACGCACACGGCTACGCCGGCCGCGCAGACGAATAGGGTACGGGCGGCCTCACCGTCTCCGGTCAGAGTGCCCCATACCATGCTGGGTAGCTCGGGTATCAAGGCCACGAACAGCAGAACGCCGGATACCAGGATCAATCCTGCTATCCCCAGCTCCCAACCTCGTTTTAAGCGCGCCCAGCGGGTGCGCCAGGTGTCGATCCATTTGGATTCCATGGCGTTATCCTCCCGTGATTGTGTTGCCGGCACCAAAACGTTTTTGGTAGGCGTGATAAGCCTTCTTGGCTCCACGGTAAGGCGATGCAGCGGCATTACCTGCCAAGCGCGCATCACGTTGGATACCGCGATATTGCCGGCGGATTGTGGACGGGCGCATGGCATTCATGGCTGACCCTAGAGCACCTTGCGTTGCCAGGGCTACGCCCCCACCCAAAGCCGATGCCATTGCAGGAACCTGCTTAAGGAACAGAAAGCAAAGACCAAAGAATATTACGAATGCTGCGGCATCCCACATAGTCGTTAGATCACTGCCGCTTGCGGTCATTCTGTCTAGGAAAAGCTCACAAAACTCAAGAGTCAGACGCCCACCGGCGGCAGCAAGTACCAGGATCATGCCAAAATTGATCACTTGGCCAAGCCAGGATTCGAAGAATCTCTGGGTAGCATTGAATAGTAGGCCAATAATAAATAGTGGCCCAATGCCAAGCAGCAAAGTAGTCATAAACTTGCTGATCAGGATAAGTGCCGCGATGATAACGGTTACAACGCCGCCGGCTAATAGAATGGCTAAGGCAATGAGATACATGCCGAAATTGCCATTCATTACGCCAGCTTTGTCCCAAGCGCGATCGGCTATCTCGAAGACCCGAGAAAAGAGGGTATCCATAATGCTAGCCATGCTGTCGGCTGGGGTACCAGTTATGACAGACGCTATTTTCTCAGGACCGTGGGCCAACACATCCACGACAACATCCATATAAGTGCCGACTGTTAGGCCTAGAGTCATAATGAAGCCAATTCGGAGTATGCGAAAAACCCCTTCTTGCAGTGGTTCGCTGACCTTACCGAACATCATCATGTAGCCCCAAATGGCAATCCAGACGATCAACATACTGGTGAAAATGGGGGTAATGTGTGCGATCAGGTCCCCTACTGTGCTGGAAATATAAGTGTCTAGAACATTGTCGACTAGCTCGAACGTCCCTTGAAAAAGATCCATGAGGCCTCCTTACCAAATATCGCGGGGCTTGCCGCTGGACAGTAGGTGTTCAGCTTCACGGGCATTGACGCAGTTCGAGTCGTCTGCCAGCTCGCCAGGATTGTTCGCGCACGTTTCCAGCATCGCCTGGCGTTCGTCGTCGTGAGATTGGTACCAGTCCACGGTCTGCACCGGACCGGTATCCGGGGTGTTGTCAAAGCACCCGGTCAGCGCGAAGCTGACCAGGGCCACGACAGCAAAATTTCGTGCGCACGAAATGTTCCTGATATTCATAGGGCCTCCTTACCAAATATCGCGGGGTTCGCCGGACGACTCGATGGCCATCTGCTGAACGCGTTGGCCATGAACTGCCCGGTTGGCTTCTGCCTGGGACTGGAGCATGGTCAGCTTGGCCATCTCATTCTCCAGCATGACTTCCTCAGCGCCGATCCGGGCTTGGAGGTCCAGGATGTCCTTCTGATCCGGGCTGTTGTTGACCTGGGCCACCAGGCCGGTCAGGTCGTGGAAGCGCTCCTGCGCCTGCTCCAGGGACTTCTCCGACTGAGCCAGCCAAGTCGCCGCGTTCTGGTTGCTGCTGTCGTACAGATCGGCCACGTCTCCGCTCATGCCGTAGTCGCTCCCGCTGCGGATGCCGTAGCGGTCTAGGACCCCTTGGGGGTCCACATCCACGGCCGTGTCGTAAGTCGAGTCAATGACGCCGGCCAGGCCACGAACCCCGCTGATGCTGTCCAGCTCTTTATTCGCCGTTTCGAGCTGGCTTTTCAGTTGCTCGATTTGGCTAAGCATGTGCTGGACCTGCAAAATCTGCTGGGTCAGGCTCGACACGTCGATAACGGGAATCCCACCCGCCATGGCGGGCTGGGACAGACCGATAGCGGCGGCGAGGGCGACGCCGGCCATTTTTCGTGCGCACGAAATCTTGATGCTCATTATTGGGCCTCCTTTTGGCTGTTTTGGCGGGTCGCCTTGGCCTCCAGGCGGCGTTTTCTCCGCTTGAGCGTGAGCGACCGTTTTTCAAAATCCAGGCTTTTCAGGTCGATGGACTCCAGGACTTCCTTCATCTCCTCGATGCAGCTAAAGAAATCCTCGGGCAGGGCTTCCGGCCCTTCGGCCAGAAATTCGCGGGCATAACCGGCGGTGATCATCAGCGTTTGAATCTCGCTCTCAATGGCGAGCCGTTCGACTGCGTGTGATCGGCATAGCCGAGACAGGCCGCTGTCGGTGAAGGTGTGTGTGATACACTGGTTGTTAGCCATGGTTGCCTCCTATTCAGGCAGTTATGGTTAGGCGCGGTCGGGGTCATCACCCCCGTTCCGCGCCGCTCGAATTTCCTTTAGCCGTTTGCTCAGCGCCTGGTGTTCCTCATCGGTAAGCCAGAAAGAGCGTTGCCGGCGTCCCATCTGCTTTTGTCTATTGGCGTATTCTCGCTGTCGCTGAGCGGCCGTCTTAGGGTCGCTGTTCATTCGTGTTTAAGCCCCAAAAATCACCTAGCCTTTAGAAGAAAATTATAGGCTTTATCACTACTAACGCAATAGTACAGCTGCTGTATTATATTAATGGAATCAAGTGTTTACGTTATCTGTTAATGTAAATAGATAAGGCTCTGTTTTTATTTCGTGCGCACGAAATTTTTATTTTTTTGGATTGTACAATCCAAAAAAAATGACCCTGATGAGGGTCATTGAAGGCGTGATATTGATTGAATCAGGTGGGGCGTTTTTTCGTGCGCACGAAAAATTAGAAGCCGGCTTCTTTCTGGTGACGGATGGCCAACACCACAACGGTGTCACCATCAATACGGTATCGTGCGACATAGCCGCTATCACCAAAGTCTATCAGCCAGTCCCGGAACTCCTCGGGCATATCCTCAATGGGGCGGCCAATGCGCGGCAGTTCTCCGAGCGCCTGGACACCCTGGATGATGGCTTTAGCGGCCCGCTCCGCTGCTGTGGGGTTCTTGGGCCGTAGAAACTCGCGCAGCCGCTCCAGGTCCTGGATCGCTGCCGGGGCGAAGATCACTTGTGACATGTCGGGGCCGGCACCTCGTTATCCGTTCCCCAACTGGCCAGCCACTTCTCCACTTCGCCAGCGGTCGCGTGCAAGCCGGTAGCCTGGTAGTCCTCCCAAGCCTTGAGCGTGTCTCTTCTGAAGCTCTCCCGCCTTTCCTCGCGCTCCACGTACTGTTCGATTGCTTCACGCATGAGCCAGTGCGCCGAGCGCCTACGAGTATCGGCCAGATGCTGGACCCGCCCTTTCAGATCGTCATCGAGCTTGATGGATGTTGGTGTTGCCATGATGGCCTCCGTAGTTAGAGGTAATACCTGCAACTACTATAGGCCAGATCGGCAGGTCTGTCGATGGCCAGGCCTTCCAGGCGATGGCCGGCAAAATTTCGTACGTACGAAATTCTTCCTATACGTTGTCGGCAGCGGGCCAAAAAGGAATACGTCCATGCCCATCGAGGTGAAACCGGCTGTGAGCGCGGGTTCAAGCATATAGCCCGACAGGCGCGTATCCTTGCCGATCACGACACGATGGCGGTGGTCACCGCGACGAAAGACACGGCCAGCCGCCATGCCGACGCGCAAGGCGGTTTCCGCCGTCATCGCGCCTTCGTTGGCTTTGCCACGAATACCGTCTGTGCCGAAATATTTGCGCACCATAAGGTCGATTATCCTGTCGTCGGGTCGCCCTCAAAGGGGACATGCCTGCTGAACCGCGAATATAGAGAAATATCCCGAATGTGCAGTTAACGAATTCTTGCGGTTTCTTTCAGCGCCGCCAATACCGCCAGCCCGTCGCGCAAGGGGCGCGGCTCGTGTGTGCGGATGAAGTCAGCTCCACCTGCGGCGGCGGCAAGCTCTGCAGCGAGTGTCGCGGCCCCGACATCCCCCGGACCACGGCCTGTGAGCGCGCGCAGAAAGGATTTGCGCGAAACAGACAGAAGCACCGGCAAATCGAAGCGCAGCCGCAATTCATCGAACCGCGCCAGCACCGAGAGCGAGGTTTCGGGAGCAGCCCCCAGAAAAAACCCCATGCCGGGATCAAGGACAAGGCGGTTGCGTTTGATACCGGCACCCGTCAGCGCCGCGATGCGCGCGTCAAAGAACGCCGCAATGTGATCCATGATGTCGCCAGCGGGTGCCTCGCGCCGATCTGCCTGCCCGTCTTGCACCGAATGCATAACGACGAGTTTGGCAGATGATTTCGCCAATTGCGGATAGAACGCAGCGTCTGGAAAACCGCGAATATCATTGAGATAGGCCACACCACGCGACAAGGCATAGGCTTGCGTCGCGGGTTGATAACTGTCGAGCGAGACGGGAATGCCATCTGCCTTGAGCGCGTCCAGCACCGGCGCGATACGCGCGATTTCTGTGTCGGACGAAACAGGCGCGGCGTCGGGATTGCTGGATGCCGGACCGAGGTCGATCACATCTGCCCCCTCGGCCATCAGCTTACGCGCCTGCGCAATGGCTGCGTCTGGCGCCAGATACCGGCCTCCATCGGAGAAACTGTCCGAGGTTATGTTGACGATGCCGAAAATGATGAGCGATTTATTCATGGGGGCTTCTATAATAATAATAATCGAGCATGAGTCTCATACGGATGCTCGGGTCGAAAGGGAATCCCCAGGCGAGTAACCTGTTTGCGGTGATCCATTAGCTGCAGGAGCAGAATAGCATACATCTGGAAGCAAAGCCAGGAAAGCGGCCTATGGAGCTGTGCGGCAGCGCTCAGTAGGCAATTTTTCAAAATATTGTTAAGCCTTTTCTGAGCATGGTATTTTTCATGGTATTACCAATTAGCAGGAAAATAAGCCATTGAATATAAAAGATAAAAATGTCTTGTTTACAATAGAGTGGGAATGATTCCGCGTCTGGCACAGCCAGGCACCTGATGGCATGAAATGCCGCTAAGCCCGCGTAATTGCGGGCTTTTTTTTGTTTGTGTTTGGCACGATCTGGCAACGGGAGGAAGCGCCAAGCACCGTTTGAGCATGGCATTAAAGCTGGTATTATGGTTTGGCGATGCCATGATTGATGCCGATACCATGCTGCGTTCTTTTGTGTGTTCATGGTATTAATATTCTATAAGTTACTGTTTCGTAAGAAAAAATACGATAAATTCGAGATTTTTTCAGCATGGTATCGGAGACGAAGAAGGACAAGGTACATGCTGACCGATACCAAGCTGCGCTATTGAGCACTTGTCGCAACTGAAAGAAGCTATAAGGAATGTTCTGGACGATAACGGAAATTACAACTGGTCAGACAATAAGGAAGGTGATTAGCCATGAGCGACTACTTTTTGAAGAAGCACCAGGTAGAGGGGCTGTTGACTGACGGCCCGCTAAATACTTTCGCCTCCCGTTTGGCTTTTCTCATTCCAACGATTCTGTTCGCAGTGGGTGCAACTGCTGTCACCTTCTTCGGCGTGAGATACACATTCAGTCAATTACTGGGGGGTATTGGTGTTCTCTTGGTTACGGCAAGCTGTGTGCCCTTCGCTTTTCAGAAGCAGAAAAAAGCAAAGCAAACCAGGAGGAACAATGAAGAGTCTGAAAAATGACACAGAATGCCCGGATTTACTTGCGAGTCAGTAGCGACTCGCAAGACCTGGAACGCCAGGAGGGGATTATTCTGGACGCCAGGGCTGCCGGTTACTACGTGGCCGGAGTGTATCGAGAGAAGGCGTCGGGAGCGCGTGCAGATCGCCCCGAGCTGCTGCGCATGATCGAGGACTTGCAGCCTGGGGACGTGGTAATTGCGGAGAAAATAGACCGTATCAGCCGCTTGCCCCTGCCGGAAGCGGAGCGCCTGATTGCTACGATACAAGGCAAGGGGGCTATGTTGGCCGTGCCCGGCGTTGTCGATTTGACCGACCTTGTTGCCGGTGCCGAAGGAGTGTCCAGGATCGTTCTGGAGGCCGTTCAGGAGCTGCTTTTAAAGCTGTCCTTGCAGATGGCCCGCGATGATTACGAGGACCGTAGGGAACGCCAGCGACAGGGTATCAGCCAGGCGAAGAAAAAAGGCAAGTACCGGGGGCGAAAGGCTGACCACAAAACACATGAGCTTATCGTTAAGCTGCGGCCTAACCATACGATTGCTGAAACTGCACGGCTGGCCGGTTGTAGTGAAAGTCAGGTTAAACTTGTTTGGTCCAAGCACCAAAAAGGGGTTCTAGGGATTTTCCCCTCTAAAAAGACTTAATCCTCTGTAGACCACACCAATAAATGGCTGCGGAGGTGGGTTACTACTTATAAGTGTGGCAAATTAGGTAAATATCGTACATTTAATACGGAACAGCCCTGATATGGCCATCAAAAACGAAATTACTATTCTCACGAGAGCAGAACAGGCAGATCTTTATTCCCCACCCATTTTTTCAATCGAAGAACAACGTCTGTACTTTTCTCTGAACGATGCGGAATTGGCAGTTTTTCGGTCAATTCGTCTCAGAGCTCATAGATGTTACTTTGTCGCGATTTTGGGATACTTCAAATCAAAGCCCGTCATCCTAGATATCGCTTACTCGCAGGTTTCTAAGGATTTAATGTTCATCAGTAAAGAGCTGCTTGGCGGCAAGGGGCTCAGACCATTCACTCCCTCACAAAAACAAAAAGATCGACTCTACGCAAAAGTATTAGACCTTGCTGGTTATCACAAATGGGACGAAAGTCAGCACTTCAATTCTCTTTTCGACCACCTTGTTCAGGTGGGCAATGCCTGGCTGGAGCCGCGTTACCTCTTTGATACTGCTATTGAATTCCTAACCAGTCACAGCATTGCTATCCCTAGGTACACCGTACTCCAGAGACTGATAAGCAGAGCGATGCAGCAGGTCAGAAAAGACCTGGCGCACCAACTTAATCAACTCACCAGTCCTGAACTTCACGTCTTTCTGGACAGCATAACAGCCATTGATGACGGACTAAGCCTGAACCAGCTCAGAGGCGGTGCAAAAAGTCTGACCGTACCTGAACTTAAAAAAGAGCTTGCCCTTTATCATCAGTTAGCGCCATGGCGCACGCAAATCAATGGCGTTATCGATGGGCTTAATCTGTCTCTTAAAAATCGACAACACTTCGGTGAGCTCATCAACTATTACGGTAGTAAACTCAAACGATTCAAACGCGCACAGCAGCATCTATGGTTGCTATGTCACCTGACAGAGCGGATACAACTGGCACTGGAACGGTTAACTGATGGGTTCATTTACCATATCCGCAAGCAACAAGAAGCTGCCAACACCTTTGCACAACAAGCAGTGTTCCTGTCCTGGCAGTCAGCCGCGGACAATGTCACGAAAGCGGCAGAGTTACTGCATCTGTTTGTGGATGAGAACATTGATGATAATCAACCCTTCTCAGTAGTCAGACAACAGGCATTGAAGGTCATGAATGACAGGGATATCCAGACCCTCTGCCTTTACCTGAAAAAACAGAAACGGACCGTGGAAGAGTACCAGTGGCAACATTACGATGAACAATGCAATCTCCTGGAGCAACTGTTAAGGCAGGTGTTTTTGTGTCTTGAATGTGAGGCCGGTAAAGGCTCAGAAGCCGTCGTCGCCCAACTTCAACAGATGCAGACGGAAATCGCATTCGGTGGACCACTGAAGACGATGGATACGTCGCTCATCCCGAAAAAGCACCTCCCATGGTTGGTTAAACAGGATAACGTTAACCCGCAACGTTACGAATGGCTGCTCTACCGGCAGTTAACCTCACGACTGAATGGACGCATTTATTTGCCAAATGTTACCAAATACCGCGCACTGGAAGACGACCTGATCCCCCAGACATCGCAGGATACCTTGCTGGCCTCATCAACACTGGACAGACTAAAACAGCCCGCAGAGTTATTGTTACAGGAGAAACAACACCGGCTGGAAAGTGCACTCAAAGACGTTGCTCTCCATATTGATGAGGGAGACAATCGAAATGTGATCATGAAAAATCGTACCGGTACCCGCTGGCGTCTGCCGACCAAAAGCGCTACATCTCTGGTCAACAATCCCTTTTTTAAGCGAATGCAACCGGTCGGTATCGCGGATGTACTGCGGTATGTAGAGCGCGAAACCGGGTTCATGAAATGTCTGACTCATGTACTTCCGATACAAAAACAAGGGTTCACTCATCAGGATGATTTACTGGCCATTCTGATTGCCAACGCCACTCACCGTGGTGTGTATGGCATGGCGCAGATCTCCGATCGAAGCTATGAACACCTGAGTACGGTGCAGGCCAACTATATCCGGCCTGAAACGCTGCATGACGCCAGCGACGTGATCAATAATGCGGTTGCAGCGCTACCCATCTTCCGCCACTACCATATTCAGGAGGACCAGTTGCACGCCAGTGCGGATGGTCAGAAATTCGAAACCCATCTGGAAACCTTTAAAACCCGGTACTCCTCTAAGTATTTCGGCACCAACAAAGGGATCACGGCCATGACACTGGTGGCCAACCACAGCGCCCTCAATGCTCGGATCATCGGTTCCAACGAGCACGAATCACACTATATTTATGACCTGTTACAATCCAACAGCAGTGAAATCAAACCTGACGTACTCTCGACAGATACACACGGTGTCAATCATGTTAACTTCGCCTTACTGGATCTATGCGGTTACAGTTTTGCACCGCGATACGCGCAGTTCAGTAGTGTCATCAATGATCTGTTTGATGTGACTGAAAGTGAACAAGGCAGCACCATACTGGCGCTAAAGAAGCCTATCAGAACGAATGTTATTACAACGGGATGGCAAGATATCAGGCGTATTGTTCTGTCACTTCAGACAAAGCGGACGACACAAGCAATGCTGGTAAGAAAGTTGTCTGGTTACCCTTCTGGACACCCAATATTACAGGCTCTGACGGAGTATAATCGACTGGTTAAAGCGCAATATTTACTTGACTACATCGACGATGCCAGTTTGCGGCAGTATGTGCAACGTGCCCTGAACCGGGGAGAAGCATGGCACTTCCTTAGACGAGCCATTGCGTCGGTGAATGGTGATCAGTTCCGTGGCAAAAACGAGTCTGAAATCGCTATCTGGAATGAATGCGCAAGATTGCTTGCCAACGCGATCATCTACTTCAACTCCGCGATACTGAGTCATCTTCTGGGACACTTTGAAGCGAGAGGAGATGAAGAGAAAGCGGGTATCACTCGTGCTGTTTCGCCCGTTGCGTGGCAAAATATCAACTTAAGCGGAACGTATAACTTCACTAATACTGGGAAATTGCCCAATATTGGCGAAATAACAAGGCCGATAGTGGATGATTAGGCTCCAAGCTGAAAGTAAACCACCTCCGCAGCCATTTATTGGTGTGGTCTACAGAGGATTATGTCTTTTTAGAGGGGAAAATCCCTAGAACCCCTTTGTGGTCCAGAGAAAACTGCTCTGGGATCAGCAGTGCTTCTCCTAGTGGGTGTTTTCTGGTGACTTTGTTTTGCGCTGCTTGTAGGAGGTACTTTCTGATCACATACCAGGAGCGCTTGCCTTCCATGTTTGGTGCCCACTTGTTAAGGCCTGCATCTTCATAGAGGAAGTGGAGCAGCGATCGGATGGTAAGCTTGGTGGGATCTGCTTTGACCGCAGTGGGTTCTTTGGTTTCACCCTTGCTAATCGTTCGATTCAGAGAAACCTTTGAGAGGGTGAAGTCCAGTTTCAGATTGGTTATTCCTGTTTCCTGGTCTTCTGAAATAGCCTTGTTCTCAACGGCTCCACGACCGGAGAGTTCAGCCGGGATCTCGTAGGAATCACAGTCTGGATGATGCTGTTGGCCACTGTTTGGCATTCGCTTCAGCACATAGCTGTTGTCGCCGGTGCGAGCAATATACATTGGCACGCCGGGAGTTGAGCAAAGGCACAAGGGGCGCTCGCGAGATTTGTAGGCGCTGGCCAGCGCCTCTTCAAATAAAGGATCGGAACGTTCGAGAACGCAATCACCGATGGAGTATTGTGTCATGGTTGCCACCTTAGAATATTGGTTCCCCTCTGGTCCTCATATACTGCATGACGCCGAACGAGAGAAAATACACGACTGAAGTAAGCCCTAAGAACAGGGCAAACACCCAGAAAGGACTTCCCAAATAGCCACTGCTCATAAACTTCAAAACTACGGCAGGAGTTGCTGCCATGAGAATGAACAGAAACAAGGTAAGGATGTTTTCCGATAAGATGGCAGGAGCTGATAGTGGCTGATTGTTGTGATCTAAGTGGAAATATTGGTTGATACCGTCGATGTACTTTTCCACTATCCAACCATGATGCTCTGCATCTTTTACAAAGGCCACGAAGTTCTGCACCCCCAGGGTCTGTAAAAGCTCCGATACTTGGAGGCGTTTATCGCTAACCAGGAGCGAAGTGTCATCATTGCTCAATGAGACAGTTTCTATCTGGAGCTTCACATTGGCTTGAATGCCAGGTGTGAGATTAATCAGCGACTTCACAGGGCGGTCGGAGTAGATCCCAGTTGGCAGGTCATCATGCTTTTTAAGCGTGGCTAATAGTGTGTTTCCGCCATAGACATTGATTTCGATAAGGGCCTTCATACGATTCATCCTTGGATCGAGTAGTACTTTTCAAAGATCTCAAGTGCCTCCCGATTTGTCAGGCCGTTTCCGAGTCTCTCACGGACGAATGACTGAATACCTGGTTCGCGTTCAATCAGGTTTGTAATGAGCTTTACAACGTAATCGGATGTCTGGTCATTGAGGGCGCGTGTTCTGGTAACGGAGATGGCCGTCATGACCTCTGCCGCAAGCTTGCTGTCAGCATGTTGGCGATAATCGGAAGGTGGTACTGAGTTGATGATGTTTGAGGAGTGATTGTTATTGTCAGACGAAAACCAGTCACCGATAGCCGGTCTTGGTAGTTTACCGGTACCGGACTCAATAAAGGGCAATGTGTAGAAGGTCGCAACAGCTCCCAGTATGAAGCCAATTATTGTTCTGATCATTCATCACTCCAAAATAAAAGAGGGAGGGTTCCCCCTCCCGGTGTTAGATGTTTAATGCCTTTCTGGTTCGATTTTTCAGTGATTCGCCAAACTGACTGGCATTAACAGACTTATCTCTTAGCCAGTAAGTGATCGTGATTTTGCTTTCCTTGTCAGACTGCTTCTCGATCTGGCTGTCGATGATTGCCTGAATGCCATCGTGGTTGCGATCGGCACGCATGTGGTAGTAAACCGAAGGAGTAGCATCGTAGGCGTAGGCGAAAGTCTGCATTTTGGCTTCGGCCATGCTCCCCCACTCCTGACGGATTTCCTGCTCGGTGTAGTAGTTGAATTCTTTCTTAATCTTGAGGAACGCGACATCCACATTCACTGGCACGGTAAATGCGATTTTGTGCTCAGTTGGCTTAGCGGTAGTGGTATTTACAACGGTAGTTTCGGTAGTCGTTGTCTGGGTTACCTGTGATTCCTGTGCTGTTTGTTCCTGGTTAGCTTTACCATCATGGTTGATGGGCTTGCCGGTAATAGGGTTGTTCCAGCAGGT
This sequence comes from Vibrio tubiashii ATCC 19109, assembly GCF_000772105.1. Taxonomy (NCBI): domain Bacteria; kingdom Pseudomonadati; phylum Pseudomonadota; class Gammaproteobacteria; order Vibrionales; family Vibrionaceae; genus Vibrio; species Vibrio tubiashii. Next base: position 88,243 of record NZ_CP009357.1, on the reverse strand, counting down.
CAGGCATTTGCCATCAGAAGAGTAAACGTGCTGGTTGGAGGCGCAGCCGCTAACGATAAGAACCAAGGCCAAAGAGCCGAAAAGTGCAGATAACTTCATGAATGTTCTCCTATAAAGAGTGGTTTATTTAAACGTTACTACGAGGTGCCAAACTAGCAACCCGGCAAACCAGGTTGCTGAATGAGCATCGAGCCAGGAGACACCTGCACATAGAAGTCTTGGATAGACCTGTGTAGCGTGGGATTATCCCGGTCATCGAATGAAAACCAATAAAAAAAGGGTCATCGAGGATGTACCCTTTTATGGCGCTAGTACCTTCCATAGCCGGATCTTTGGAATGGATACTGCTGTGAATGGCGTTGATTGGGGGCTTTAGGCTGGTCTTGAACCAGTCTGACGTTTTTAGCCACCAGGCCTTTGCTGTTGATGTGGCATTCAAATTCCACTGTCCTCCCTGGACGCAAGTACTGGCAGTTTTTCAGTTCGTTTGCGTGGACCATGATGTCTGGGGCATCACCCCCATTGTGCAGAAATCCATATCCTTTGTCGGTGAACCATCGTTTAACCGTTGTCTGCATCCGTTAGACTCCTTCTTATTGGTGCTGCTGTTCCAAGTAGCGCTTCAAACCGGGCTTTTCAATGTTGTACCCGTCCTTTCGGGTCTGGCTGATTAGACTGGCTTCCGATAGACGCTTGATGGCTCGCTGGATATTAGAAGCGACGCCTTTAACATCGGTTTCCTTGTCTATTCTCGCCATTAGCTCTTTTGAGAAGGGGTTTGTACCCTTGCAAAGCGCCAGAAACACAAGCCGGTCGATCGGCTTCAGTCTCTTTGATATGCCCTCGAAATCTTCGGTTGCTTCCATAAGCTGAAGCACATATTCCAAGGCTTCCTCAACAGTAGCCTTGAAGGTAATCATTTGGGCGATCAGCTTCATCATCCAGTACGGTGACTGATCCAAGTCCAGGAAGGCTTTGCGTAATGGTTGAATGGCAATAGTGATCTGGTGGTTTTTAGCCAGCTTGTCTCTCAGAAATTCAATGAATTGATCATCGAGGTCTGGAAAATCGTGTTGTTCAACGAAGTGGTAGAACGGTGACTTTGATTCGTTCAACAGCAGATCCAGATAGTGTCTGGAGGAGCCGGTAAAAATGCTTTTTACCTTGCCTTGGCGCTTGTCCAGCATGGTCCGGAGCGTGTGAGCAAGCGGGTCAAACTGGGTGGACGTTGTAAGATGTTGCACTTCATCAATCAGTAGCAAAACCGTTTTCTTGCCAGCCTTTTCGACCAGCATACTGAGTAACTGATCGAGATAGGCGAGTTCTTTGCTGGTTGGTTTACTCGGATTGTCGGCAAACTCTACTTCCATTTTCCCCAGCAGCTCGTTGCTTACGGTGGTCTTTTTGATTTTGGCCTTGAGCAACCGGCTGAAGGTCGCTTTTTTATCGAGCGCCGCAATGGCATCTTCCAGGGCTGCGATCAGTCCTTCATGGGGGGCATTGATGTTTTGCCATAGACTCGCATAGACAGGGATGTAGTTTTTCTTCTGCGATAGTGGCGCGAGATCCTGAAGGATGAATAGCGTCTTTCCTTTACGTCGAGGGGCTATGATCGCTAGGCTTGATGAGATACCGAGGGCCAGTAGGCCAAGGTATTGTTCTGCCAGCTCTGTTCGTGGATAGTGCCACCCTTCCATAAAAAGGACCTCTATATTTGTTTTGTGACTTACGCGGGATTACGCGCCAATTGCATAATTACGCATAATACAGGTAACTGCGCGTAATTCAAGTCCTACGAGCTATTTTTGATAACAACTACTATACCAGATCAGCATTAGGGAGCGACCAAGCGCCAGCCTCACCCCCTCACTCCGATCGACACTCCCGAGTAATCCCTACCTTACTGATTGACCCCTGCACCGGGAGGCGTAGCCTCGCGAGTGCCAAGGAAACAGAAGGAAAATAAAGGAAAGGTAAGGAAAAAGAAGGGGCGCAATCTGAATTTTGCACGAAGGCTGGGGTGTGGCACCAATAAAGAATACCCCTTGCTGATCTGGTATAGTATACCTGTTTTATTTATGCTGTCTTGGCCTGGCTTCAGGATGCTGCCTTAATTTGGGCATCCTGAAAACCTATCCTTGCTGCGACTGATTTTGCGTAACTTGTGCTTCTGCACTCTATCACTCGCCCAGCGTCATCCGTAACTAGGTAACGATCGCCGCCCTGTCCCTGCTGGGCAATCGTCACTACGTTATATGCTCCTACTTCCTTGTCGGACGGTACGATCTCGCATTCGATGAGATGTCCAATCCGCAGCATATTGAGAGCCATTTCAATGGTGTGCATATTCAATTCCTTCAGTGATTAATATTCGTTGCAAGACTGGCTTACATTTGCTTATCTGGTATTCTATACATATTACTAATGTAATTTGGACTTGCTGTCCAGTGTGGTGGTGGAATGAATATCCAAACTCATGACAATACAGCCGTCTTACCTGCGGAATACATCAGGGTGCTTTACGAGGCTTACCAGGTGTTGGCCGAGGCCTGCCTGACGTTAAGTGGCGCGGTCCGTTCGGACCGGGAAAGCTACCCCGTTTATATCCCCACGTTCGGGATGGAAGACAAGGACAAGGAGTCCAATGAAGCACGGGAGGCGGCTATTAAGTCGATGACGCAGTTGTTTGTGGCCGATGAGGGGGAGCATGTGCCAGAAGCAGGAATTGTCTGTGCCTCACCGGAAACGGTAGCTGCCGTGGAACATTTGAACGCCGCAAAAGCTGCCTTCAAAGATGCGGTGATGGCCATACGCAATTTCCAGAAAGAGACTGACGCTTCTGTATCGAGAATCTCCAAGCTGATCAGGGATGAAGTCACCGAAAAAGGTTACAGGACTGAGGCACTCAAGAAGGCAATGGGCACTGCTGGTATCGGCTCGCTAGACCTCAAGAGATGTTACGCACAGATCAGAATCATGCCACCGGCGCTGGATGTGTTTAGCTGGACGTGGGCGACTAACCATGCCCGGATCAAGAAGGTTACTCTCCAGGAAGCTATCGAGATGGCAAAAAAGCTACCTGGTCAGGGTGCGTCTCAAACTGCCGTTGATTTGTTAAACAAATGCAATCCAGGCGAGATTCTGGTGAAGAAATCAACGCTACCCAATCAGCTCCGTGCAAACTATGCCTACCTTGAGGATGGCAGCATCGTCAGAAAATCATGCCCTATTTCAGGGGTCGTGATTGCACAACAGAAAAATCTACCCAGAAAATTCTGGCGAGATAATCCTGGCGATCAACGACGACGCCCGGCCCAAGAATCTGGAATCGAGGAAGAGCCACTTATTCTGGCGTTGGACCTGTATCGATATGCACAATGAAGCTGAATTAAGCCCATCAGATCAGCCAAAAGTTCGCTGTTTTGGCTCCAATGCAGCTCTAACGGTCGAGGCCACCCCGCTTCTTGTGAAAGGCGTACCGCACGGACATACGGTAAATCTCGATGTCGCCCCGAGACAAGGTGAAAACGTCATCTGGGCGAGGAAGATAACTGTTCAATTGAGCGACACTGAGTTGCCGATCATGGCTGCCGTATGCCTTGGCTATCTTCCCAAAGCTCACTTCAAGCGCAGTGGCAAGGGCATCTTCATCGAGCGACAACCCAATAAGCTTTTTGTCTCTGCCACACAGGGAAGCGGTAATGCATTTGCGCTGCCAATCCCTATTGGTCAGACATTCCAGGTATCGAGCCTTGTCCTGTCTCAGCTTCAGAAACAAACGGAATATTCAGACAGTAACCTACTAATTGCTGCGCTTCGAGGTGCAGCAGGACTCTACAAGCCTAACAGCAGTTAAACTCCAAGGATGCATCATGAAGAAATTTCTATTGATAACAACGCTGGCAATGACTTCCAACATGGCAACAGCATCGGTCGAGTGTCAGGCAGAATATATTAAAGGACTAAAGGTTAGCGATTCCGGGGAAGTGATATACACAAATTCTTCCGGTATATCCCGTCTTGCGGGAACACCTGGTACGCCGATAGGTTCAAAGTATATGCTCAAAACCCTTCTGGAGGCGATTGAGAATAAGTACCAGGTTAACTCCTCTTTTCCCAAGGGATACAACTGCAATACCAGCAATACCGAGGTCTCAGCAGAGTGGATCACAGTTGAGAGAAGAGATTAATCAGACTGCCTATTTGGCAATGGCAAGCTGTGATCGTAGACTCAGCATGGGCATTTCAAGCATCTGGCTGTTTAATGAATGAACCGTTGCCGCCCCTCGTTTTCAAATGTCATGCTGGTCATACATACATTAATGTTCCCACTGCTGATAAATTATCTTCCTGCGTTCAAACGCTTCCCGTCCTCCCTCCATGATATTAACAATTTTCTTCTGGCTTTCCTTGTCATCAATACTTGCACCTTCGACCGTTATTTTGTCTTCATTGTACTGGCAACTAACAACAAGCTCCGCATCACCTAGAACTGGGAAATTTGCGTTATGTGTTGCAAAAATGAATTGCTGGTTAGGCTTGAGCTCTCGAATAAGTTTTACAACCTCCTCATAAATACTTTGGCCATCGAGATCGTCCTCTGGCTGATCAATCATGAGCAGGTCGCAATCTTTTTGGCTCAGGATGAATAGCATCATTGCGGATGCCCTTTGCCCTAATGAATGCTGCTTCAAATCTTTCCCGTGATACGTAACCTTGTAGCAATTGGGAACCTGAAAGCTAAGAAGTTCAAAAAGACTCTCATTAAACAGCCTAATAAAAACGTCTGCTTTGCTCTTCGTTTGCTCTGCTGCCGCCTCAAGGTCTTTGTATATTTCGCCAAAGTCAGCATATTTTTCAGCAATATTCTTGTAATACTCTTTCCTAATATTCTGCCCCTTAAATACTTCATCCATTTTACTAGCAAATTTTTCAGCATCCCCTTTATATTGAGGTTCAACTTTTAATGCTGATTGGGCAGTATTAATCTGTTCAAGGGCCTTAGTGATTAGCACATATTCCTCATGCCATGCTTCATTCAGTGACGAAATGGCAATCATTACTGCATTCTGTTTTTCTTTGTATTTATCAGTTTTTCTCTTTAGATCCTTTATCGACGCCTCAAGCTGTGTTTTCTTATTAGATAGTGTCACATATTCATCCGGTTGGATTGATGTGACGCCCTTTTCTGCCAGAGCTTTGACAATCTCTCTTTCTGTTTCAGCAAACGCCTCTTTAAGAGTGTCTTTCTTAGATTCCAGCTCAGTTTTAATAGATTCAAGTGCTTCCGTTTTTGAAGTTATATTGAGAAGGACCAATTTGGCCTCCTCTATTATTTTTTTCAATGTGTCGAACGTAGCATTAAACCGGATTAATAGATCTGAATTGTGTTGAGACGTATATTCCGGTATGTGAGATACGGACTCCTCAGCCTCAACTATTCCATTATTTATGGAGTCAGCCCATTCACTTCCAATTTTTATTACTTGATCAAAGTAGGCCAGATCCTTTCCAAACTCCACTTGCTTATCAAGCTTTTCTTGAACTCCATACTTTTTAAACTGATCTAATCTGAATTGAACGTCTTTCAGATCATCTTCATCTGCATCTTTCTGCTCAACATCAGTGTTTAGAGCCATGAGAGCTGTAATTGCAGATTCTAGTTGGTCTACTCGTTCTTGTATTTTCTGGCGGATTGGCTTCAAAGAATCGCCAACCAGTTTTTCAACCAAATCCTGACCAAATCCTTTGCCAGCAGCAGCTAAGTCTTTTTGTCCGAAATAAAGTGGCTTCCATACCACTGTTTGGCGTATAGCTAAGCCTGGCTGGAGAATTCCATCAACATACACCTCGGGAGCATGGCGATGGATTCGCTTTATTTCATATAGAGTCCCGTGTTTATCGCGAGCTTCTACGACTATCTTGCCACCACTCTGCAACAAGTGAGGTATCAGGTCGTCCTTATAAGATCTATCCTGTGCAACCTGGCCGAAGGGAATATCTAAAGCATACCGGATTGATTCGAGCAATGATGACTTACCACTTCCGCGAATACCTATCAAACAATTAAGATGGGGTGAAAAAGGTACTCTTGAGTTGTCAAGTAAGCCTCCCTCATAGCGAATTGCTTCTATGTGTGAATGCGATACTTTACTTGGCTCTTTTCTTACTCTGAATTGAAAATCACTCAATGAATATTTTACAGACTCATATGAAAGCTCTCCAATTTTCAAATACGCACATTGACCTCTTCCAATCTCATTGATTGCCTTCGGATCACTTCCTTCGAGTTCAGCAGGATAGCTTTCTCCCCACCAGCCTTTAACCTTTATTCTGCATTTGGTGTCGGGCTTATCGTGAGTACGCACCTTCTGAAATCCAAGGCAATATTTCTTTATCAGAGGGTCATTCGCAAGTTCTTGTAAGCGACCACCATCTAGCTCATTCCATAAACCGCTGGCGGACTCAACGTGAGCAAAAACAATAAAGAAATCCTTATGATAAGTATCCAATTCTTCTAACGTTGCCCGAAGACCAAGCGAAGACCTACCATTTTCCTGCTCATATTCGGCAGGGGTTTTTCCTTTAAAGGCATTCCCGAGGAATTGATTAATTAGATCTTTCCCGCCTTCAATCCACTCTTGCGAAAATATAATGAGAGTATGAACGCCATTTGCACCGTCATTAACAGATAACTCAACACCTGGAAGCAATAAAATGCCGTTTTTCTTGGCTTTCTTACGAAGTGCGTTATATTCACTGACATCAAATTTATTATGATTGGTAATAGCACCTATTCGAATATCAGCTTTCTTTAAAGCATCGACATAATCATTAACGAAGCTGTTTTCCTCGCCCGTATATTTAAATTCTTTATCCGCCTTAGTATGCAAATGAAAATCCGCTCTCATCCATGAGCTTCCATTTTGAAATGGTTCAACGTTCCAATCAGCCATAAGTGTTTTCCTTCTTGTAATTATTGCCACCAAAACTTACAAGTTGGCAAAACGTGTTTATTTTGTTCTGTTGGTCAGTACTATTAGCTGTACTTTCCGCCAGTCTACTGTTGCCAATAATAATGGCCAGAGACTGAGCCCTGGAGATAGCAACGTTGATCCGATTCTTATCAAAGAGAAAATCCATACCGCGTGGGGAATCATTGGCGTCGCTGGCACACATACTGAAAAATACCACCGGCGCTTCTTGCCCCTGAAACTTATCAACGCTGCCAACTTTGGCATTTGGCCCTAATGCTTCTCGGATTTTATTGACCTGAAAGTTGTAGGGCGCTACGAACAGCATGTCATCCCAACCGATCGGACGCCTTTTACCGCCCTTGTCGCAAAACTCCCGGCCCAATATATCCTGAACTGCGTGCTGAATGGCCTCTACTTCCTCATCGCTGGCTTGCGTATTCCCTTCGTGTTCGACCGGAATAAAAATAACACCGGCTTCCTTATTTATCGCCCCCGTATATCCGATAGGTACCGTGATTATCTGCTTGTCATTGTCTGGGTGCGAATGCAGCTTCCCTTCGTAGATGGCCTCACTAATAAATCGGTTAACCGCTGAGTGCATCCGATAGGTTGTTTCCAGGAACACGCCTCTGTCTTCCGAAATTGTTGGCGTGTGATGAAGCAGATAGTCCAACGTGGACAGGCCGCTTTCCCCCGGATGAGTTCCTTGCGCCGGTTGCCCTAGCTGCATCTGATCACCCATAAGGATAATGTTGCTGGTTGCACGACTCATAGCAATCAGGTTGGCCACTGAGACTTGTCCAGCTTCATCAACGAACAGGTAATCGAACTGTCCCTGTAGATCATCCCTGGAGAAACCCCAGGCCGTGGTGCCAATGACGCAGGCCTGTCTGGTATAGCTTGCAATGTCCTTGTTCTGAAGTACCGAAATCCCCAACGCCTGAATTTCATCGTCAGTATCTTTCGTGCAACCGAAGAACGCCTCAATCCCCTGATCCATGCAGTATCTGGCGGTTCCCACCAATAAATTGTTAATTGCCTTGTGGGAGTTTGAGCTGATACCCACCCTTTTTTCTTGCCGTAGAAGCTCGGCAATAACGTGCTTACCTGTGTAGGTCTTACCGGCACCTGGTGGACCTTGTATTGGCAGATAGGAATTATCAAGGTTGGCAATGGCCTGAACGATTTGGGTCAACCGTTCTTTGGGGTCATGGCTCGACGCGATCGGCTGACCAGGTTGAAGGCCTTTGATTCGTGGATAATCGCGCTTCAGAAAATCCACGATCGCACACTGGCTCAGCGAGCCTGCCTCATACTCTTTGACTACAGCCTCTATGGACTGCGGGATTGGATCAGGTCTTACATATTCATCAGGAACCAGGGTAATAATGGATGGTGGCTCAGCCTTGGCCTGAACGGTGATAATACCTTCCCCAAGATTGGTAAATTCAGGTAAGAGTGTCACCTTCAAGCGCTCTCCCTTGTCGTTTTCCTCTCCGAGGACGTAGAAAGAGGTTGTATTGGCCAGCTTGAATTCCTGGTTCGGATTGAATTGGTACTCGTAAGCCAAGTTTCGAGCCCTCGATGAAGGCTTAAATGGCTCCGCCTCTGACCTTTCACATGCTGCCAGACAATCCAGGTCATCAATCAAGTCAATTTCAGTGAGGCCAAGGCGATCAAATAGCCTCCAAAAAACCGGCTTAGATTCCCGCCGATGAAATTCCAATGACCAGGCTAGATTCTCTGTCACTGAGGAAGTGATGGAGTCACTGTCCTTAGTGGACTCCGCTTTCTCTAACAGAGTATCCCGTAGCCTGGTTCGATCAGTGATTTCCTCTGGCACATCCGGTTCGACAACCTCCGTTCTGCCAAGGTAAGGAATACCATGCTCTGCCTGCCGTTCTCGAAGCCATTCCACCAGCTCCTGAGTGCTATTGCAGTCGTCAATGTTGTAGTCTCGGATGTCGTTGAGGATCTTCGATGTCTGCCAGGTGAGACCATCAGGGTTTTGCCGCCAGTTTTCGTAAACAACAACGGAGTCACCTCCGGTACCCACTTCGGTCTGGCGCTTCCCTCTATACAAGTGCTCGACGTTCTTGATGGAGTATTTCGGCTCTCCGATCAATAGGCCGCTTTTAACGATTTTATAAAGGTCAACGAATACCTCATTACGCAAAAGCTGATCGACTTCGTATTCACATATGCCGTATCGGCTCATAAGCTTGCGGCACGCGGCGATCTCATAGTTCGCATAGTGGTAGATGTGCATTTGAGGGTCTGCCAGCCACCGTGCGTACACCCACTCTATGAATTCCTTAAAAGATCGCCTCTCCTCTTCTGGCGTGTGCGCCCAGAAGTCTTTGAATTGCCGCTCACCGGATTCATCAAAATAAGTGTTACCCCAAAGATACTCCAGTCCACCATCGACTAATGGGAAACCCTCGATGTCAAAAAAAACATCAAGATCCGAATGAGGTGGCAAAAGCGAGAACCCCTGCTTCTTCCCTTGCTCAGGTACCAGCACTTCAAACAACGGGGTTTCCCGTCCTTCGCTGGCCTTCTGAATCTTTGCTTGGGCTTTCAGCTTTTGAAATACGGCCACGCTGATACCTGGTACACGCTCTAATTCTGTATTGGCGAGCTCTGCCATTGTCTTGATACCGACTGCACTGAGCTTTTTGATCTGAGAGCGCGTTATCGTTGCAACCTGCGATGGATGATCCGCTTCCTTCAGTAGTTGTTTGGCATAAGTCTCCCAATTGCCCCAGGATTTAGAATCAGCAGGATCAGGACGTTGGGAAACTTCAAAATTATTATGTGCCTTTAGAAAAGCGTCTCGGATGGACTGGTAATAATAGAAATAGTCGTCTGTACGCAGACGTTCCCGTTGTCCATCACCGAGCACAACCACAAAGTCTTGTGAGCGTCTGCCCTGGATACCTTCCAGTAGGTCTTCGTAGCAGCAAAGCTGGACCGTGAAGTAGGGTTTGAGAGTTTTCGATAACTTGGTATCCCAAACCTCATAGTGGTATTCGCCAAGACGGCTTTCCCCTGGAACTTTAACCAGAAAATCAGCGAAGCCTTTGAATGCTCCTCGACTCAGGCAAGCTTGAAATATGACCTCTGCGCCAGACTCCATCGCAGTAACCGTCGCGGTTTCCTTATCAGGCGAAGAACTGATGTCTGCGACATTAAGTCCTTGAGCAATGAACGCCTCTAAAACCGCTTTTTCATGCTCACCGCCTTTCTCCTGAAGCATGGCCATCATGCCATCGCCTGGATCTCGCTCTGGAATTTGATCGGGAGCAACAATGGCTAAATGCTCCATCCATGAAGCAAATGGACTCTCCATGAAGAGGGTTAGATCGGATGGAGAATACATTAACGTTCCGTGTTGGATATACATTCGCTCTTACTCCCGCTCGATACTGATGTTCTTTTCAGGGTACTTTGCACTAAGCAGATCCACCGCCTCCAGCGTTCTTACCCCCCACTGATTGGTCATGGCATAGGTCTTACCGTCAATGTGAAATAGTTCCTCCTGCTTGCAGAAATAACGCTTGGTCTTCGGTAGCTTGCCCCCGGTATCGAGCGTCATTAACTGTTCTGCGAATTGCTCTTCATCGAGTGAGCCATCAAAGCAAACGAAGAGATTCCCTTTTCGCCAGCTAACAATATCCGCGACCTCTTCTGGCTTGGCTCCACCTTGGATGACCTCACTAACCAGTTGGTACATAAGATTACGCTTATTCAGACCGTGGTGGTCACGCCCTCCAATCGAGAGAGTGAATTTTGAGAAATCGCGAGATGACGTTCTGGACTGCTGCTCTTTCTGCTTCTTCTGTCTCACCTGGACCTGAAATTGTTCGGTCTCAGGTAAAGGGATAACCTGCTGAATGTCCAACAGGATTCGTTGCCCGTCGTAGAAGGGCTCCATCTTGACGCAACGAATATCAATTCCCTTGTCGTTAAGCCATAGCACCGCACTGGTAAGCTCTTTAGAAAACTCGGCTGATGCCAGAACAATACGGACATCCTGTGCAAAAGAGTCCTCATCTGGCTCTTCCCAGTCGAGGAACTCAAGGATTCTTTGCTGAGCATCTTCTTCCGATCCGATACTGGTCAGGAAGGACTTGTGGGCCTCAACAACCTGGTCAAAGGTCATAGTTGAGATCATCGCACTATAGCGAATAGCCTGGAGCTCCATATGCCCACCGTCTTCAGTGCGCTTCAACTCAATAACAACCAGATTGGCTTCTTTGTCGATGCAAAGCAGATCAATCCGCCTCCGGCTTACGTCCCAATCGCCGAACTCTTCCGCAATCACCATTGTCTGGTCGGAAATGATCTCGATCTGGTCTCTCAACAGTCGCTGAATATCCTGCCGCTCACGGATACCCCGGTCAGCAAAGGTTGTTTTCTGTAGGCGTTTAATACCAGTATCGCTCAATTCATAAATTGGCATGGGACTCCCTCACATGTAGAAGCTATAACTGACTTGCGGCTTCTCGTTAGCCTCAACATACTTCATGATTTCACCAACTTTCCGTGAGCATTCCAGTGTGATCGGATACCGTCCGTCAAATTGCGTGTTGTTCCAGTTCATCTTGGTCAGCCCGAGTACTTCTTCACATAAATCTTCCAACGAAGAGTCGTGTTCAAAAGCTCTGATTTCCAGTGGAGACGGAACATACATCCCCGGATAGGTCTTGTAAAAATTGACCGCACCTTTTGTATAGAGAATGGCCTTGCTTTCCGATAGTGATAGCAATGTTCCCCTCACAGGGGGATACTGTTCGTAGCTGTAGAGACGGACTTTGGACTCCATAATGGTTACGAAGTCTTTCATTCGTATACCCTTGCTTTCTATTGCCTTGGTAAAACCCCGTATCTCTTCTTCCCGGAAGTTGCTGGATTTGTGAATGACAATCCGTGCAGGCATTTGCATCAAAGCGTGGTCATACTCATTTAAAGCGTTCATTAACAACTCGAACGCTTGCTCCTCGTTCATGTACGGTCGGCGGTCTCTTTTATCCAACTGAACAGGAGCTCCCCTGAGAATTACGCCATGTCCAAACTCATCAAAGACCTGCGCCAAACTGGTTGATACGGTCTCACTGTCACGACTTTTATAAAATCCAATTCCGACATAGCAAGTCTTAGGCTTATGTGTTTCCTCCACCAATCGCCACGGAATTGTTTTGTTCCCCTTGTAGTAAAGTGCTGTACAAAAATTCCACGCTCTCGTCGCATCATCCTGTTGTCCCTTATTACCGGTATCAATGGACAATGACTTCTCTAAAACAAGCTGTAGCGGCTTACCCAAATGCATAGTCTTCGCTTTCAGTAGTCGGCGGAAGTTATGCTCTAATGAGTTCTTGGATTTGTCATCGTTCGAGTCGCCATCATAGTTTTCTGGATCTTCATCCTTTCCCTTCTCCTTGGTCAGCGCATCGAACATATCATTTGGGATAACGCAAATAATGACATCCACAGGCCGATGCTCGGCAAGAAACCGGATTTGATCGAAGTAAAGGTCAACACATACCTTGACTCGCTCTTCCCTGGATTGAATTTTCAGCGTTTTGTTTAGCTCTGACTTCTGGATTGTTCTGGTTAGAGTCGGTCCATACAGGAATTTTGCATAGAAACCGTGATGCTGTGTGAATCCCCCAAACCCTCTGAACAGATTGGAATATTTTGACTCCTTCGCCTCTATTCCTTCTTGGCATTTTGCTATCCAGAGATCTAACAGATCGACACCTTCCCCGCGCCCAACGATTCCCAGTCTCAACTCGCTTTGCCGGAATTCATCGTTTTTGTCATATACGCCAAGGGTTTCAATGCCTGCTTTTGGACAGATGTGTGTTCCATTGGCAAACTCCAGCTTCGGCTCCTCAAGAATCTTAATTTGCACTGGCATCCTCCTCTTCCAACACTTCTTCCAGCTCGTCGTTTTCTTCGAGTGATATGTTGGACAAACATTGGAATTCGACCAATTCGCCAAATGAGATCAAATCGTTATCATTACGGCTATTAGCAAGGAAATACCCGATGAATCTAACTTGATCTCTAACGGAATTGTTATGCTCAAGACGCTTCTGCTTTGAGAGAAGATCATCATGGAATCGATTGCGCTTATACAGATTCCATGTGTAGTACCAGCTAGGGGTAACAGTGGCATACCACTGTGAGTCAACATCAATGAATGAGATGTCAAATGCCAAGTGCTTGAAGAAGGCTACTTTTGTTGGGTCTTTCGTCTGGTACTTCTTTTCAAAAACTCTTCTTCGTGAGAGCTTTTTACCAACCCATTCTTCCCTTCTCTGCTCAGAGTCTTTTTCATCAGGCAAAAAGTAAAATTGATTTTGTTGCTTACTCCAATTTACATTGAACGCATGAAGCTGATCCCGGAGTGTATCCTTCATCAGATACTTGAAAAGATTCTGATATTCAACGAGTTCATGTTGTGAAATATCTTCCGTCGTGAGCTCTTCGATACTTCCAACGTCTACTATGGATCTGAAAGCCGACTCACGCTCCATGTCATAGAACGTGAAAATGCGATTCTCAAATATCGCCCAGCCATGACAATCTAACCCAGCGAGCTGTAAAGCCAGTCTCACCAATAGATGCTTGTTAGGGCGTCTCCCGTTGTAGTTCAAATCGCGCTTGGCCGCTGCAATTGTGCTTTCTTCGTCGATGCACAATTCGGCTACATACAATTCCTTTGGAGGTGTAACCTCAATGAGATTTGAAACTAAGATATACGGAGCATTCTCGGGCGCGTTTAACTCTTTGACCGATGCTTCTACATCTCCTAGTATCGCGCGAAACTCCTGCAACATTCTCTCTTGTGCTGGCAACCGTAACCCGGTTATCTGAGCCAAAATATCGCCAGGATCAATGATGTGCTCCTTTGCATCAAAGCGTATTTCATCACCAATGACGTTATCAATCGCATCCTGAGAGTAGCTTTTCTGCTTAGAACGCAGCGTGAATATATAGAGCTCGTCAAAGGCATTCTTGTAATTGCGTTTCTTAAACTGCTCCAAGGTCGATTTGACCTTCTCAAGGTCAGTGGACGAGGTTACTTGGAAGGCAACCCGGTCCTGCTCATCTCCTAAATCAATGCCAGGGAAGTTCTTGTGTTTTCTATTCAGATTTACAAGATTCGGGCACTGGTAAACCTCCTTCAGGATAGGTATCCAGGCATCTTCAGAAATCAGGTTAACATCAAGCCTTCCCTGCTTCGTTGCCAGATCAATCTCAGTTATCAGCCTGCTGACAACTTCTCGTAACTGATTTTCGATTTCGACCTGTTTCATGAACGTCCTTCTAACCCTGATTTCATTTCGATGCCTTTCATTAATCCACCCCAAGAGCCTTAAACACCGCATCAACCGGATCGGCGTAAAAACTTGTCTGGAACTTGGTAAACAGTTCAGCCGGAATCGTTGGTATGTCTGCTGCACTGCTCATCGGCAAGGCCACTTTCTTGGCCCCTGCATCAAAAGCGACCTGGAGGCACTCAGCAAGGCTTTCTACCGGCGTAACGGAACCGCCCAGACTCATATCCCCCAGCACCACCATCTGGTTCTGAAGAGGCTTACCAAGGAGGCCTGACGCAAAGGCAACAAGACTGGAGAGCGCCAGGTGACTGAATGGCCCGGTGTTCTGAAGCTCAACTGCGTGCAAATGGAAGTCATGTTCTCCCACTTTACTCCCACCGCTGATCCTGGATGCGTTAGCCTTGAAGTAATCAAAGGCAATCTTCACCTGCTCTTTAGCTGCACTGGAGTTCCATAGCCCTGATGTGGCCAACTTGCCGGAGCCCTTGGTAACCTGAAGTTCCAGCCGGTATAAGCCAGGCATCCCTTTGTTGCTGAGACCAATGGTGTGAAGGAATCCGGGCTTACCAGGGCCTTCTGGGATCAGGCCACCGCCACCCTGCTCTTTGACTGATACGAAATGCTCTTCCAGCGAATCATTGTCGATGTAACTGAAGTGGACATCGTAGAACTCCATGCCACCAATCTTCTTGAGTTGTTCCTTCACCCTGCGTCGAACCTGAAGGGCATACTCCAGGCACTGGCGCACATCCTCTTTATCGAACTGTCCATGCGGGAATAGTAGTTTCAGTAGGCCAGAAACTGTCTTGCGTACCGCGATCACATCACGCTGGTTCAGGTTGTTCCCCAGCTTAAAGTATTTCTCGATAGCATCTGCGAAGCTGCGCTTGCGCATCTCCCGATAAAACTCTGCCAGGTAGTCAACAATCAAGCCGTAACGGTTGGTGAAAAACTCTGGGCGCATCTTGGGGATTTCCCAGCCTGGGATGTAGGCATGGAAACGGTCAAAGAAAGCGGAGTCGATCATGGCATCCGGGAATGGTGCCAGCAGATGACTTGTTTTCACTAAGGACTCAACGCTCTGGTTGATGTTGCCTACAAACACCATAGAGGCGGAAGCTTCCATCTGTTCACGGCCACGGGCAAAGGAACCAGAAGCCATATAGTCCTTCATGATCTGGACACCATCTTTGTCCTTGAAGGAGATCCCGGCCACCTCATCGAAGGCAACCAAGTCCCAAAGCCCGACCAGACCAATTCGGCGTGAACTCATGTTGTAAAACAGGTTGGCCACGGTCGTTTGGCCGCCAGACACCAAAATGCTGTTGGGGGAGCATTCCTTGTAAATATGGCTTTTACCTGTCCCGCGTGGACCCAACTCACAGACGTTATAGTTGTTCTCAACGAATGGAATCATCCGGGCCAGAATGTGCCATTGCACATCGACACCTAACGCCGCTGGCTCCATACCAACTGACCGTATCAAACACTCACGCCACTGGTCCGTTGTCAAAGCAGCTCTCCCCTGGAAGAGTTCGTCCATATTCATGTTCGGCATCTGGATTGGCTTGAGCAGCGTTACTCCGAAAGGCGAACCGGTCTGCCCTTCCTCGTGGTAATAACTCAAAGTGGCAATGACCCAGATACCACCCACCAGCAGCTTCTCGTACTCTTTGACGATACCAGAGGAAATTTCAGCGTCCTTGATACCCAGATTGCTGAAGGAGGCCTCATATTTATCCTTGCGTTCATTCAGCTTCACGGTAACCCGGTCGATGACCTTATAGGTTCCGCGCTCCTTCACCAGGGACTTAACCTTCTCAGCCTCATCCGGGCGCACGTAATTCTCTGCCAACACGGTTTTGACGTTGTTCAGCCCTTGCTCAATGATGTCTGGATCATCAGACGCGCAGTACATGCCAAGCAGGTATTCGAGCACATAGACAGGGACATTCGCCCCTTCTTTAATGAGCTTGGTGAGATCCTTGCGAACCACACGACCCGCAAAGTGCTCATTCAGCAGTTGATCTAATTCTTTATCGTTAGCGGATTCCATACTCGGCACGCTCTATCGTCAAATCATGGTTAAAAGAAGTCATCGGTAAACGCCAGGTCGATGGTGACCTTATAGCGCTCCATCTCGGTATTCAGGTCCTTGTCCTTGAGCACCAGGAAGTAATCCTTCTTCCGATCGAAGTCCGTCCCAGACAGTGAGAGTCGTACTTGCTTGACCCGCTCCGCGACCGAATCGGTTGCACAGTCAAAGGTCACCGTCTCTTCGCTGGAGATCTTGCTATCACCGTCGTAGATGGCCACTGACACCGTGACCGGTGTAACCAAATCACTGACCACTTCGGTCTGCATCAGGTCGAACTTCTGGATGTTGTTCACCATTTTCAGGGTGGACTTGGTGGAAATGACCCCTACTTTTCGCTTGGTACGCTTCTCGGCTTTTTCGCCACGAAGCTGTTTGACGGTCAATACCGGCACGACAATCTCTTGCGGCATAACCCCACCGTGGACAAAACGTGAACCGCCCACGAAATGGAATCGGTTGGCCCCTTTCGGTACCCAGAAATCCGTATCTGAAGCTGTTCCGGCTGTTGACTTGGTAGAACCCTTCCAGGCTTCTTTGGTGTCTGGCAGACCAAAGCCCACCACATAGCGCTTCTTGTTCTTCAGGGCATTGGTTGGCTTTTCAGCCAGAGAGGAGCGATCGGCAGCCTCCAGCTTACTTTGCTGAAATAAGAACCCGTGATCTGCCGTGATGAGCACCGTCGACGTGTTGAAGTGCATCAAGATCTTGCGGCTCAACTCGGTCAACTCCTCGATGGCGTGTTCAACGGCCATGAAGGTTTCAGATTCCGTCGATGAGCTATCGCCTCGGGCATCCACCACATTGTGGTAGACATAGACCAGCTCCTGATCTTTGAGAGCTTCCCGGCCTTCATCCCTCGACCAGGCTTTAACGGTTTCTGCTGTCACGGCCAGACCGCCATGCGCTGCAAGGATCTTGGTTCTTGCCGCTGTGCCCTTACTGGATTGGCCATCCACAAACACGTCATCTGACGCTGTTTCACGGTACTCCAGCGTTTTATGAGGTAAGAGGGACGCCATCCCCAATGTCGTATAACTTGGGACAACGCCAAGTTGGGAAGACAGAGTAGCTTCAGAGTAGCGCTTGTCGTTGATCCGATCGCGAAGCTCAACTGCCGCCTCATAGCGGAAGGCATCACTGATAATGACCACAACCCGGCGCTTTGTAGCCTTGGAAAACAACGGTTTCACCAGTCCCTGAAAGAAGTCCTGCTGATTAGGTATTCCAGGGAAGCGCCACTGAGAGAGACGCTGCTCCACCTCAACGCGGTCACCCCAGTTCTTCGCCAGGTTGTCGATGTACCAGTAGGCGTAGCAATTCTCCACTTCGTCATCGAGCTTCTTCAGGATCTCTACATGCGCACGCTGGGACGCTTCACAGTAATGACGGTAGGCCATATCGAAGCGGTATAGGTCTCGCTCGTAAGCCTTGTATAGCGCTTCACTCGACTCAAAGTGGAATCCGCTATCATGCTGAATACGCAAGCTGAAGAGGTCGATAGCAGCCTGCAATGCGGTATAAACGGTGCGGTACTTCCGGCGCGTCGTGTCGTCTTTATGCTTGGAAGCCCAGTAGCCGTCTAGGCGCGACGCGATCATTGCGCGGAAACGTTCCAACTCCCCCTTGGGAGCATGAGGGATGGCCACGGCCAGATCGACAATAATCTTCTGCTCCACGGCCTCAAAGGTAACAACATCGCTAAGTTGGTCGGTATCGAATATACCCATCTTGTCTTTGATCCGCAGCGCGATCGCCACCCACCCAGACACGGCATCGAATGCCTTGTAATACCGAGAGCTGTCTCGCCAGCGTGAAAGTAGTGCTCTGGCCGTCGCACGGGAGCTGGCCGAAGACATTACCAATTCTTGAGCCCAGCCGGGAACATCACCGACGCTCTCGCAGAAGCCGGTAACCAGCAGCCGGATGAAGAAATGCCCCAGCTTGAACTGTGCTTCTCCCTTCAGCTCCTCTACCGTAGCCGGGTAACCAATTTCGGACTGAAGCGCAGCTACCAAGGCCGGAATAAGGTCGTACTTTTCAAGTTCATTGATTGAAGCGGGGTTGGCCTCCAGGCCAAGGTCATCCGATACCGTCTCTTCCGCAAGCGCCAGGATCACATGAGGGAGATCACAGCTTTCCGCCTTCACCACAGAAGCTATCATGGCCATGTCCAGATCAGACTCATCAAAGTCCGGCTGAACATAGCGTTGCAGTGCCGTCAGCCTTGCTTTGTTGGCAAGGAATTTGTCTCGCTTAGCGAGGTGCTCTCTCAAGCTTTGCTGGTGTAGTCCAAGCTCGTTGAAGATGATTGAGAAGCGGTCGGCGTAGAAGCATCTGGAGTACAACTTGATGTCGAGCAGCCAGTCCTTTTCTACATCTGGCTCGGCAAATGGGAAGTACAGGAGATACTTACCGGCCTTATCTTCCAACTCCAGTTTGAGCTTGGTACCCAATGCTGATTCATTGGCCATGTTGAGGATCTGCACGTCCACGAGAGACAGGGACGGTAGCTCATCCACAAATGACTGCTCCGGGTCATACCAAAACACCAGGCGATGGTTCTCTTTGTAGAAGGCCTGCTCAAGGCCCTCTCGAAGCTGGTTCAGATTCATGATAGAGCCTCCGGAGCCTCGCCGGTAATGGCTTTCACTTCTGCCAGTAAATCACCAAACTTGCCGTAGTTGACCTTTACGCCATCATCCAGATCCAGGCTTATTCTCTGGTCAGCATAGTGGCGTAACTTTTCGTCGAACTCGCTCAACTCAGCCTGCTGCTTGTGCAGTTGGGCAATTTCCTTTTCAAGCCGCTTCACCTCCGCTGCCGATCCACTGGCTTCTTTATCGTTCTCCAGCTTTTGAGCATAGGCCGCCATCTTCGCTGTCAGGGGAATGACGTACTCGGTACGCATACGCGCCAGCGTACCTTCGTTATACCGGTGCAGATAAACAAGGCACTCGAAAGCCTTCTGTTTACCAGAGCTGAACAGCCAGTAAATTGGACGTTTCTTGTAGGTCTTAAGGTGATCCTTGTAGAACTGGGTAGATAAGTAGCGACGAATCGTGTCTGAGGTAGATTCATTTTGCTTTGCCTTCATACTTGAATTACAAAGCGAATTTGCTACGAAATCTACGTTCTCACCCAATCTATCTTTCGGCCAAACGGACATGAGGAACTCATGAAGCCTGTTTGCCGCATCATCAGGAAACCACTCAATTCCCGTTATGGGTATAATTCCATCTTCATCAACCGAAAAATTACTTGTCGTTTTTATCAATTCAAATGATGATGAGTTTCCTTTCTCTTCATTGGAATCTGCATAAACAACTCCTTTTGACTCTAATGAAAAGCGCCCCATCATACATCCAATAGCAAAACTCACTATACGCTCGACAATGACCGAACTGTTTATTTCAGGCAGGCCGTAATCTTGCGGATCGACCTCATCGGTATTTTTTTCAAAACCGCTCCCTAGTACAATTGAATTTATGAGATCTTCTTGACGTTTTATATCGTTTAAAATCGACTTGTATTTTTCAATCCAACGTGTCGCATAGACTTCTAAATTATCTTGGGAAGGAAAATCAAAAAGGCCGGTGAAATCAAATGTGCTCTCATCCCATGAGTCAATTGTTGAAAATATCTGGACTAAGGTTTTAGCGCATTCCGATATTTTATCCTTTTTATCAGAGCTTAAATCCGGAATCGGAAACTTTGAAACCGCCCCTTCACCCAGGCTTACCTTCGGCGAAAGTATTCCTACTGAAACCTCACCTAACTTAGAATTCAGCACACCAAGAAGATAATAAATATCTTCATTAGTAAATATAGTTGAGCCGCCAGATTCAAAGATTCGACCGGGTTTAGAATATCGAAACGATGGCCTTCCCATGGTTACTGTTGACCAAGTAATGCCCTCCTTGAAGAAGAGATGCGTATTCTGAGGCCTAGACCTCAGTTTTCCAGATTCATCTTTAAAGTTTCTAATCTCAAAACCGTCAGACTTCCAATTCAGAACATAATCTTGATTTCCATACCACTTACGAAATTCCCCTCCTTTATTGCATGGATACCATTGCTCACTTGCAACCATTGATTCGTCTGAACTATTACAGTCGAACTTTATGTTGCTGTAAGATACTTCGTGCCAATATCTCAGGTACTTTGCAATATCTCCCGTTTTTATACCCTGCCTTGCGTCCGCTAGATCCCTTAATCTATGTGACTCTAAAAACTGATTTAATAGCTCTGGAGTAGCGCCTACTGAAATAACATATCCAGGAATCTTCTTAAAAAGATCCTGTTCTATATACAGGGGCTTATCGCTTAAATATTTACTCCGTATAACGTTTACTTGCTGAACCTTTCCTTTCCCTCTTGAAAGATACTTAGTCGCGACTTTATTACCACATAGATCGCCATCTATCTTTTTTGCTGAAAACATCAAAGAACCATGATCAGACCCCCAAACGCCACGCCCATTATCAATAATGGATGTAAAAATGCAGCAATCTAGCAACTGTCTTCTCATCGCTTCAAACGTTGGTAAAAAGGTCCATGTTCCAATCGTAATTAAAGCGACACTACCTTCACGCGCAATCATATCTAAAGACTGCTTAATAAAGCATGTGAAGAGATCTCCTCCCCATTCATCGAACTTTAATGATGCAAAATCTTTAAGCGTGCTATTGTAATAGGCGCTCCCCATATATGGCGGGTTAGCCAATACCGATTCATATTTTTGAGAGAGCACTATCGACTGATGGACAAATGGTATCAACTGGCTAGCTGCTGCTTTCTGCATAGAATCGCCAGCAATCTCAAGTTCGCATAGGGTCTGAAAAAGCTCTTTTAATTCCTCGTAGTCATCATGAGAAACATCAATCAATGAGCCAAATGTCTTAGCCTTCTTGAACCTTTCTAAGGTTCTCTGAATCAACTGGTAGCGGTTATCTGCTGCAAAAGAACTCAGGTCCTGCTGCTCTTCTTCAAATAGTCCTTGCGATGCGCCACTCTGCCATTCTCCGGTTAAGTTCAATGACCTCCATAGACTAGGAAGATTTACATTAGCACTTTCCTGTAACGACAGGATATTGAGTCTTATATTGCGACTGAAAATTCGTCGATCATCTTCCCTCGCCAACATCAACAACGCGAACCCTGCCATTTGTCCGGCTCGGTCATCTATATCCAAACCAAACAAGTTGTTTTCGAGAATAAGTTGTGGAATATCGCGAGAACGATAGCCTCGTTCTTCATATATAGCCTTCATGACCCTATAGGTCTCAACCAATATATGACCAGAGCCGCAAGCAATATCCGCAATTTTTAGTGACTCAGGAGAAACTTCTGAAGGCGTAATATCTGCAATCTTTGACATTACTTCAGGCGATTGTTCAGGAGGCTCAATGTAGTACGGCATTTTCTCCTTGAGTGGAGAATCGGGATACGTCTGAAGCCAGTGGCGACCAACCGAGTTCTGAACCAGGTACTGAACAATCCAATTGGGCGTAAAAAGCTGTGTCGCGGCTGGAATATCCTCGCTCTTCACGACCTTGCCAATAACCTGATCTTTCTTCTCGGAGATGTAGAACTGGTAAAGCCAACCAATAATCTCGATATGGTCCCAGTCTTCATCGGGAACACTAGCAACAAGATCACGAATCAATGAGTCGGTCTTGGTCAGGTTTTCTGGCAAAAGCAACTCGGATTCATCTGCTACCGCCTCAAACAGAAATGGCATTGCTTGGTGCAAGGCATGGCACTGGGCCAGTAACAGCTCACGGTAAAGCTCTTCGTCTTTGGTGCCATCAAGCTTCAGCTCTCTAACCTTGGCCTGGTCCAGGCCGGGCAACTCGACATCCAGACACTCTTCCAGTATTTGGGGCACACCGGCACTGCCGTCAGCCGCGCTCAATACCCGACGACCGTGGTCAAGGAACCCTTTGCGTTCCATGTAGCGAATTGCGCATAGACGGTTAAACCAGCTATAGGCCACATGCTCCATTACCTGGTCGAAGCCTTGCTGCTCAATGCGCTTTACCAAGCGTTCACGAGGTTTGATAACCGAAGCCGGAAACGGTCTATCACCAATTAGAACCAGGTCGCCCTTCTGCTCCGCTGGCTCGATCTTATTTTTGGTAATCCCATATTTCGCAGCCTGTTTACTCATGGCCTCAATGAAGGCTTTACGGGCTTTAGGTGCGTATTTTTTTACGTTGTTGGTGTTCATGTGATTACTTCCTTAGCGAATACGCACGCGCTTTTCATTGCGAACAATGCTCTTCAACTCAGTTTTGAGGGCTTCCACAAACTGGTCGATGGATTCTTCAGTTTCCAAGTACACGCCTTCACAGGTCTTGTTATAGACGCTGGACACATTCACCTCGACAACAGGTTTAGGCTTAGCAACGGGTGGCTCTGGTTTTGTATCCGGGATCGGTGTGGACGTATCTGCACCGGTTGGGGCAGTTTGCTGAGCTTTCGCGGCCTGTTCTGCTTTGGCGCGGCGCTCAATCTCTGCCTGAACCGCTCGCTCAAGTTCATACAGACCATCATCAAAGCGTTCAGTGGCTGTTTCGGTTTGCAGCATGTAGATACCGGCAATACTGGTCTCCGTCTCTAAATCTGCTTTCACCAGTTGTAGTGGTCGAAGTAGCCGGTTGCTCAGCTCAGGGGAGCCAATACCACTCTTGGCGATCTCACCTTCAAGCTGTTTGATTTTGTCGTCCACTCGCTCAATGGCATGGGTTCGCTTTTCAGTTAGCAGACGTTCGTTGACGGTTTCTACTCCGCTTACCAGAGAAGCGACCTTGTGCAACATCCCGTAAGGCGCATCTGCTGATTCGATAGATTGCAGTTCCGACAAAGCCTTACTGGCTTCCGCGTCCTTCTCCAACGCCTGACGGTTCTTATCAAAGTGACGAAGCGCCTGCTGAAGCTGCTGCCAGGTGTGGATCTGGTTACTGAAGAATTCGTGGATGTCCCGGTAATCCTCCTCCAGATCGAGATAATCGTCCTTCTTATCCACGACCTGCTTGAAGAAATCGAAGCTATCATCATTACTAAGCAAGCGCTCCAGAGTCAGGATTGACTGCTCAATCACTGTCTTCCCTGGAAAACGGCCCACATCGGTTTTGCTCTTGTAGGATTTGAGATTGGCCAGCCACTTGCTGAAGTGCTGAGTGTAAAACTCGAACAACTCCTTCTCAGTGGCAGGCCCCATTGAAGAGAACAGGTCTTGAGTCAGGTTACGCGCCTGCTTCAGCACTGCCTCATCGGTTTGGCGTTTCTTGATAATTGAGACTTCGCGACGACGGCGTGTATTCTGGAGAGGCTCCAGCGCTTCCCTGACAGGCAGCGTTCCCCCCCCAAGCTGGAACGAGATCCGGCCAGCCGCAGCCAAACGGCCAACAATCAACAAAATCTCGGCATCTGGCCAGCCATACGGTCGCTTCGCGAAACGCTCAACAATGTCTGAAAGCAGGATACGCTCGGTCCCGGTCGCCCTAAGCCCGATGTATTGCTCAACATCGCGGGTTGCCTTTGGATTACCCTCTTCACCTTCCAATGACAGGCCCATTTGTCCAATATCATCGACGGTCAGAACGGCATTAAGCTCGCGCCAGGGATCTTGCTGGTAGACCTTGATATAGCTCAGCTTGGTGTAAGTATTCTCCAGCAGGTAGCGGCAAGCCTCATCAAGCTTGGTAAGTGCATTGGATGAAGATAGAGAAAGATGCTGACCAAGAGCGTAGACCTCCGCTTTCAACAGCATGTCTTCCATCCGGGCACGCAGGCGCTTTTTACGCTCCTGGTTCTCCCGACCACGATCAGCCAAGATACGGGTAATGTCCGCCTGGGTACCGTCGTCGTTCAGACGAATAAACTTGTTGGTCTTCAGCCAGGTGCGGAGTTCACTGAAAAACTGTTTATCATCGCCCAGCTTAATAAGGATTTGACCTTCGCCCTCTGCGCTTTTGTTGATGCAGCCAGCCTCAGAGTATTGGCTGTAATCAGTGTCCAGCGGTGACACCACTTCCACTTTCAGGTCAGCTTCATACTTACCGTCCAGGGTATGCCCATCCAGGTACCGGCCAATGCTGTAGTCCATCTTGTTGGGTTGATGCCGGTATTTATTGGTATCTCGCAGAAGGTCTTTGAAAATCAGGTTGCTCAGTTCTTTGTTTTCTTCCGAGCTGGCAACGTCAGTAGCCTTAATCTTCTGAGTAATGTCCCGCTCTTCGTTGGTCAGGAACAGGAACTCATCACCATTACGGGTGATCAGGCTTTCCTTCTCCAGACGCTGAAGGCTCTCCTCGATACGTTTGCGTAGCGCCAGCTTGTCATCGTCAATTTTCTCTATCGACAGGGTGACCAGGTTATCGAGAGTTCCTTTGATCAGGTCTACATAGCGGATCATGAACAATGTGCGGAGCATCTGAACATCGAAACTGTCCAGCGTGGCATTTTCACCGGCCTGATCGATGGTGCGTTTGACGGCTGTATCCAAAAAGCCTTCAACGGCACTATAGAAGCGGTGCATTGGCACGAGAGCTCCCACCTCTTCCTTGGCGATGGAGCTGGCGGCCATTTGGAAGGCGTCCAGCATAGACCGCTCACCGTAAGCCAGGTGCGCCCCGGTGGCCCCGACTTTACGGATCTCCTCAAAAACCTTCTGTACCAACTGGAAGTGGTAAGGCGCAAACGGATAGTTATTGACGAAGCTATCTGGACCATCAAAGTTTTTGAGCGTCGGCCCAGAACGATCGAAGGTAATTTGGTTCTTCAGGATGTCGCCTTTCTGGTCGAACACGGACTTGAGCATGTCCGCTGCTTCCGGAGTCTTACGCAGCAAGCGCTTCTGGATAACCTCATCGGTGTTCGAGCTGGACAGTGACAACCGGGTCTTGAAGCGACCGGCAATCTTGGAGAAATCGTTGGCTTTGGAAGATGACAGTTCACCCAGTACCGCGTCCATATCGGCCTGAGAGGTTACTATGATCCAGGCACGCCCCTTACAAATGGTGCCCAGGTTTTCCGTGATGGTTTGCAAGGTCAGCATCAGGCGGGTATTACTGCCAATAAACTGACCGACTTCATCCACCAGAAACAGTATCCTGTGTTTCGGATCTTTACTGTCCAGGTACTCTTTGACCCAGTGACAGAAGTTTTCGACGGAGACGCTGAACGCCTCTTCGGATTCTTCAAACCATTTATGGGCAGCATCTGGTGACAGGTTCAATGCCTTGGAAATGGCCTTCTCTACGTCATCTTGGTAGAACTGATACCCGTCTCGTTCCTCAGTCCATGATAGACCGCTGGATTCTTCAAAAGCAGCCTTGAAGGTCTCATAGGCACCTTTCTGTGCCAAATGGCGTTCCATGTGCGCGATGTGCGGATGATCGCCGCTAAAACCCTGGTGCTCATTGAACACTCGCAGGAAGACATTAAGGATAGGGTTGCCGTCATCGTTTGAGCTGGCCTTACTGTCAATATTGAAAAGAATGACATCGGAATGACCGCTTACGGCCTTATCAATATCTGCACGAATAAAAGCATCGCGGATCTTGTGTTCATCAAAAAACTCTACTGCGCTGCGTTCGTTACCCTCTGAATCCCGCGCCACCGTGTTAGCCAGAATATAGGATAACGTCTTCAAGAAGTGCGATTTACCAGAACCGAAGAAACCAGAAATCCACACCCCCACACGGTTAGCGATGGAGGGGTCATTGAGATCGGTACCGTAGGACTGAAAGAAATCCCGAAAATGCTTCTCCAGCTCATTGGTCACCACATATTCATCCAGCTCCTGGTAAACAGTGGCATCATCATCCTGGTCAGCCTTAACAACGCCGTTAATTGAGCGATCCAGTGGCTTAAAAAAGAGTTCTTTGATGTTCATAGTGTGTTGATTCCCCTGAAATTCTTATTAATTGGTCGCCATCGCTTACGGAACCAACCTGAAGGCTCTGTAGTAATTGTTGCTGGGTATTCTCCCGAACAGGCTCATTGCCTGGCCGTTGTATTGGCCGGGATAAAACAGGACGACAGGCTTATGCCCCAACAGTGAATGAAGGCTGTTTAGCAGGTTGTGTGCTCGCAATAACGGCCAAACAGAACCCACTCCAGTAATGAAGATGATGTCCTGCTCGGTAGCGGAATGTTTTTCTGTCAGGTAAGGCGCGAATTTGTCCATGTGCAGCGGCCCTTTAAGGGCTTTCATCAAGGCCTCATCACCTTTGATCTTCTGCATCTCTATGGCTTTATCAACGAAGTTGCGATCGGCAAGATAACCGACCAGGCACTTGAGAAGATTGATGTTAACCACCTTCAAATGGCTGTGCTTCTTGGCCAACATAACCTCAAGGAATTCGATGTACTCTCGAACCCCAAGTTCTTGCTCAGGCTCGTAATCAAATATCCAGAAGCCAATTTCATTTCCCAGTCCCTGCCCACTCAAAAACTCTGGGGACAGAATCTTGTCTGGTATCTGATTCAGCCGGTCATGTAGTCGTTGATCCATAGTTGCTCCCAATGCACTTATCGCGTCCATGCCGACACTTCCATGCACTTTTTAATTCTCTGTTTGTAATGCTCTTCGAGCATGGTTTTGACTTCAGGCCTTACCACAACATGCTGTAGCTCAAGCTTTCGTGTACTCTTCAGGTACCCGACCTCGGCAAGCATACGAAACACAACCTGCCCCATTTTCTTTTTGGTGGATTCCTTCCAGTCACCAATGGCCGGATCTCTATGCGACCGGTCTTCGAGAAAATCCGCCCAAACAAACGCATCGAGGTGCTCAGCTCTCGACATGTAGGCATCACGAAGTACCGTCTCCATAAACTCCACCAGCAAAAGATTCCGCTCCAACGCGCCACAAAAGGCCACCTGTGTGGCCAGCTCGTCATCACCATCTCTCAACGCTCGCCAGAACTCTGGTTCTAGGCGCTCAAGTCGTTTGCGGATCGCCGTTGCATTTCGCTTTGCTGACGCTGGCGTGCGTTTTTGCAATACGTTCTCTACACGGATTGCTTCATCCCACTGTTCAGGTGTTACGCCGTCCATTAGCAAACCAGCAACGATACGGCTTTCTCTCACCATGAGGGAGCCACCCGCCATGTCGCTGTCATAATGGAACTGCTTTATCAAACTCAACCTCCCCTAAGACTCTGAGCCAAACAAAAAAGGACTCAGCTTCTTTCGATCTGAATCCAGTAGGATGATGGGGAACTTAAACTCATCGGCTGCTTCATCAACGGTTATCGCCGCCTGATAACGCTGCAAGGTATAGTGTGCCAGTGCTTTTCTCACTGAAATCTGTAACCGACCATCCGGCATACCAAAATCCTTCTCTACCAGCGCCTTCTGCCCATCGTTCAGCTTTGGGTTCGGCACAATGGTTAACAGGATCTGCTCATTCCACAATGAGTCGTGCATTGGATCGGGTGACGACTCTGTAGCAGGCTTTGGTGTCCGGTCTATCCTGGACAGAATGAAATCACGGAACTCACCACGCTTATGGCAGTACGCACGAACATGCCAACGGAACCCTGTATAAACCAGTGTGTGCGGGGATATAACACGCTCACTCCACACAGGGTTGGTCATAGAGGCGTAGAGGATTTTTACGCTGGTTTGCGTCCGACAAGCTCGTAATATTTCTCGGACTATTTCTGGCCGAACCGTGCGATCGGGCAGTTGGACAGCAGCAAGATGATCTTCGGATTCGAGAGTCACAGCGACAGATTCGCTGACCAGACCGGAAATCATATCTAGGTATTCGTTGATATGACCCTTCGTTAAGACCGGTTGGAAGTCCCCTTGTGGGACATACCCTTTAACTCCCGGATCGTGATAAAGGGAGCCAGGATTGTGAACACTTATATAACGCTTAATATCAGATGAAGCCTGTTGTCGGCTGATACCAAACCAGGACATGAGCCGATTGGTAACCAATCGTCCCTCCCAGTATGCCAGCAATTCAATTGCTCTCAGCCTTAGTAGAACTTCATGCTTTTCATCAGCCATGAGTAGCCTCATTAAACCATCACATAATCAGGCTACCCCATAATTTATTTACTGTAAAGTTTTTATACTGTAAAACAACTTTGAGTATTCATGGTAATAGGTTGAGGATACCTGACCCATTAACCCGGATCTCAACAACCAGATTGATTAAAGTGCCTTATTTGCTGGAAAAATGAGGATTTTATGCGCGGAAATCAGTTAATAACCGGGGTTTTGAGCATCTCAACAGTCGCTCTTATAGCATCCAACATCTATCTACACACGGAGCTGATTAACCTGAAGGCCCGTACTGACCAGCCCCCCGGAGAGCACCTCTCTCAACATGACGTGATCACACTGGTCGATGACCGGCTATCCTCACTGGAGAAGCGCAAGGCGCAAGAACTCCTGTCCAGCTTGGAAGAACAGTTTCAGTTAGCCCAGGTATCTACGCCGGACAACCGACTGATCTATGGTGAGCTCAACGCGAGAATTACGCTTCAAGAGTATGGAGACATCGAATGCCCCTACTGCCGAAAGATGCACGGGAGCATCAAACAAGTCGTAGAACACTCGAAAGGCGTGATTAACTGGGAATTCAAACACTTTCCCCTCGGCAGCCATAACCCGGTCGCGGCTATTGAAAGCCAAGCCATTGAGTGCGTAAAGGAAGCCTATGACAACCGAACCGCGTGGATCGCCCTGGAAAGGTTCATGATGGACACGAAAGGAAATGGCAAAGGCCTGGGTGATATTCCGGAATACGTTCGATCATTCGGACTTAACGGAAGCCTCATCGGTAACTGTCTTGCCTCGGATGACCATAAGGGCAAGATCAATCAGGACTATGAAGATGGCCGCCGCGCCGGTATTACTGCGACACCGGCTATCCGCATCCTGGATAACCAGACAGGTAAGGACTACCTCCTGAAGGGATACCGCACGCCAGAGCAGCTTCTTCAGGCGGTACAGCAGATACTGAGCCAATAGGAGAATTGTGTCACTGGAGTCAAAGGAAGTTGCACCACAATTTCAACGCATACTGGGTCAGTAGCAATTTAAACCTCAGAGCTACCGACCCATTGAGCCGATGGGATATTCAGAGGAATACCCGGAGGAGCGAGGTAAGCGTCACCACACTCAAGCCTCCCAGAGTGGCGACAGAGTTCATCGTGTGACCACCCAGTTTCCGGAGGTGAAATCCGAAGGAAGTCTGCACTTAAATCATCATCCAACGGTACAAAAACCAGATCATAGTGCTCAAACCCTTTCAGAATATCAGGTTCAGCAGGTGAGAGAATATCGGTTACAAACGTTATCATCTGAGCTTCCAACAATACAAAATCAGAGCTTCACAGGAACAAACTCATCTCCACCCGCGAAAAGGCGAACAACCCTATCCCCATCCTGCCAGACAGCAACGAGCACACCACCTTTATCCATAGACAAGCTTTTTGCCTTCTTTTCCGCCTCTTTCAGACAGGGTACAACCTCATCATCAGGTGCCGGATCAAGATATAGGCCGTAGCGAAAAGAAGATGATTGAACGTCCATCTCGAAGCCTCACCTGTTACTTCTTTTCGCTTTCTTTTGCTGCCTTGGCAAGCATAGCAAGCTGCTGCTTTACCAGATTGGCGTACTCTTCACGGACGACCTTATCCATGCCGACCTGATCCCCCTTAAAGACGATCTCCTTTGCCGCCATGATTAAAGCGCCATCGAGCACACCCTGGTAGCGAGTGTCATTTCTGGAGGTGTGAATCGCCGTTCTGAGTACATCCAGCCCATCTTTGAGCGTCTTTGTTGAGCTGGATAGCCAGAACCCAATTCGATATTGGCAAGGCGCAAAGCCCATGTCAGCGCAACGGTTGTATCGGGTCATGGTGTCCTTAGCAATCACCTTTGACTTTTCATCCATCACCCTTACGGACGACGATCCTTCGGTGTAATCCACCGTCAAGTGCTTCGACAAATTACTTTCTGCCACATAGTAATCCGCTGGCCAGTACCCTTTGTCTGCGGCAGATTTCATTAATGCAAAAGCCGTCTCCTGCGCCCTGGGAATTTCTTCTTTGGTGAAAAGCAGAAGCAAGGCATTGTTGACCAGGACTTCAAGCTTTCTTTCACCGGATTTAAGACGCGCCACCCAATAGCCCGGCCCTTCATGGACTATATAGGGAATGCCAATCCGCTCGTTGGCGTGAGGTGATTCAGTCGATGTGTGATCCATCCCGATAGCCAACAACAGCGTCTTGAGGACGGTATCGTCAGTGTCCAGGTTATGGCCGAATATTTCCTGAACCTTGTCAAAGGTTACTTCAGGGAACGGCTTTTCTGCCGGACTGTTCGACTCTGACGCTGCAATAGAGCTGAATAATGAAAGACTGAGCGCGACCAAGATACCTAACAACCTCATTGCTTTTCTCCATCTTCAATTTCGTCAATCAACCAATGTTTCTGATCGGAAGAAAACCGCAAGTTAATGGTTCTCGAAAAAGACCCTCTCCAGCTCTCGCAGTGATTGTTAACGACATACTCAAGCTTTGCCTTTCTCGATGGCGATCCATAGGCTTTAGCTTTCACAAGGTCAATGTCTTCACACCGGGATTCCATGTGCTCAAGATCCATTAGCCGCTGGCTTTCGTGAACCAGCGCTTTACCAGTTCTCTCAGCAATGCTTACCGTCAGTTTATCGAGCTGCTCTATCTTGTCTTCGGTCCAGTAGCTTTCAAGGTGCCTCCTAGACATCCCTCGATCCATATGGGCGTAATACTTGCCCACAAACTCAATAGCAGTTTCTTTCGTGGCATTCCTAAACGCAGGATCATGACGCTCTGGCGGTCCAGCAAGGCATAGGGAGGAAATCGCCAAACCCCCAAACAGGGCAGCATACTTTGTCTTTTTCATTATCGGTCTCCAAAGTACCCCTTTCGCTCGATTTTCAGCTTGCGCCAAATAGGAAGGAGCTTTTCAATTAATTGGTCGCGATTCTTGATCGCACGGATCTTTATAATTGGCTGATCGTCGTCGTTAGTTTCAATAACCAGCGTTGACAACCCCACAAGGCCAAGAAGCCCGGCTGGAGGGCTGTTAATATCTTTGATGTCGCTGATCTCGCAGAACAACTCCTGCCGGAAGATACTTGTGATCCCCTTCGCTTCCTTGATCTTGTTTCGCGTGATAACAGTGTGCTCATAATGTACAGAGAGATAGGCGTAGAGGATGCTGGTAATCGACAATCCCATAAGGCCATAGCAAACCCAATAAACAGCCTCATTGATGAGAGCACTGTACCCATCGTTCAAACCTGCATCCCAGAGGAACAGTGATACGGCAGAACCGATGAAAAACACGCCCCACCAGAGAAAAGTGCCCAGGTTCACCCACTGAGAAGGCCTTCCTTCCCAGATAACAGTTTCATCGTCGTAGGAAACCGATTTTTGATTCTCGGTATCCACCTCCTCCATCAATTGTGCCGCTTCATCATTCATCTCTGTTTCCTATGCTGCTTTCACCAAACTGTCCTTCACTAGGTTTACTGCCATGCCCAAGTCATTGACACAGACAGCACCAATGCTTTCCAAGCAATCAAGGTCTTGCCGCATTGCTATATGAAGGTCAAAACCGATTCCACTGATGTCTGTTTCTGGTTCCGAAGCTACAACAACCAGCGTTTTAATTTCGCAGGAAGCACTCATCACTTGGTTCAAAATTTCTGTAGGACTTTCTGCTTCATCCAAATGATCAAGAATCAGCGTGTGCGTAATATCTCTAAGGCAGACTTCTCTTCTTCCCCGGCACTCCAACAAGGTGAAGGTATCCAGGTGCTCAAGAACGTGATAAAGCCAACGGTCATTTGCTAAGACATGACTTTCGCTGATCCTGATAATTTTCACGGATTCTGCCCTCACCTCTTCGCGGCCTCATACGCACCGATCAACAACATGAAGCACATCGCCATACCAAATGCAGAGATAGCTCTGCTAATAGCCCGGTATACATCCTCTTTACTTTCGTAACGCCCGATGGACGACAAACCAATCTCAACGGCACCAAAGATGACGCTGAGTTTTGCGGACATGAAAAGCAGCAAAGGAAAAGTGATGGAAACAGGCTCACCAGAGGTGAGAATTACCATCATCAGTATTGATGCAGTGGCAACAACAATGTATGGGTAGGATTTTGGAGATCGGAACCAATTCATCATCAGAACTCGACCAATCCACCAGCAACCGGATCATATTGTTGCCAAACCTTTGCCGGAACCTGGTACTCCGCTCTTTGGTCCGCCAGCCCTAGATAAATTGCTATACAACGAATGACATTCACACCATGCTGGACAGCCTCAGCAACAAAGGCGTAATAAGCTTCTGTGATCGATGTCGCCACCACCTGAAACCGATACTTTTTCATGTCAAAGGAGTACACGTCCGCACTGAATGCCCTTTCAGATTTCCTTGCACTAAAGTCAACATGAACGATATTGCTCACATGAAATCCCCTGTCTAACGAATGTAATAGGCCGCGAGCAGTACCAATGCGCCAATAGTGATCATCACATTGATCTGGCGGTCCTGAAGAATCAGGTAATCTCGCTGCTGCTTATCCAGCTTGCCTTGGCGATAGAGACGGTTAACTGCGAATCTGACAAAGGGTGTACTGATAAACATCCAAGCCTCCATTTTTACTGGAAGCTATGGTATGAATTCTGAAGAGGAAAAGGAGGTTTAAAGGGTCATGCGAGAATGACCCTTTATGATTTAGGAAGGTTGAGGTTCGGACTCGATGTCTTGCGCCAGGATTTGTTCAACTAGGTATATTTGATAAACAAGATTTGCCAGTTGCTTAAGATTCCGAGCACTACCGATCCACTGATTCAGATCACCTTTCTTCTGGTGAGCCATCACCACCAAACTACTACGGGATCGAATAGCCGGATTGATCTTGCCATATTCCAGGTAATCCCTGAACTGAACCTCCCGAGCTATCGAGAGCAGCTCTCTTTTGGCTCTATCAAGCACGGCCTTGTCCTGTCGGTAAAGGACACCGAGCGGAGTTACCCTAGCCAACGTCTGAGCAGCGCTATACATGATGAACTGACCACCAGCGATGTAATGAATCAACGCGCCAATTAGGAAAACTGAAGCAACATCTTCAGCCCACCCAAGGGCATCCAACCGCAACGCTGCCAGGTAAAAGGCGTAACCCACCCCCAGCCAGATGGTAATGGTACCCAATAATGCGATCTTCCGATGATGAGACAAAGAGAGTCCCTCAAAGGTCGCCGCAGACAGATCCACACTCAAAAACTTGTAGTCCATGCTCGTCTCCTGATTCGATTAAATCCACTATCTCACGGGTTCTGAAACTAGCAACTGCCAAAAACTCCACTAGGAGAGTCTTGGACGGACTCAGATTGTTGCGTATAGTATGTATTGTATGTACGATACATACATACATTTTATACAAAGCAGGCAGAATACCCATGAAGATCAAACCGGAAATCAAAGAAAGGATCGTTGAGGCCGCCAACGCATTGGTTGCCGAGGGCAACGAGAACCCAACCAATGAGCAGGTGCGCGAGCGCATGGGGAGTGGATCGTTATCCCACATTTCTCCCGTCATGCGAGAATGGAGAGAGTCGCAAAAGGCACGAGTTGTAGCGGCCCTTGAAATTCCATCTGAGCTGAAAAAAGCCATCGAGACTTCTCTCAGCCAGGTGTGGACAGCAGCGAGTAAACTGGCTTCTGCTACCGTTGAAAAAATACAGCAAGAAGCCCAAGCCAATATAGACGCCGCAGCCCATGAGAGAGATGAAGCTCTGAATGAGATTTCTCGCCTGGAGACACGTATTGCAGATCTTCTCACACTGGAGCACGAACAAGGTGAAGAAATCCAGAAATTGAAGTCCGACCTGGACGCTGCCCAGGGAGAGAATGCGCGGTTTCAGACTGAATTGGCTGCCCTGTCCGCACGAGTTGACGAGCGAAACGAGCAAATCAAAGGCCTCAAAGAAGAATTGAAAGAAGCACGAGACGATAACAAGTCACTTCAGGCTGAATTGGTTGAGATCGCAAAAGAGTCGAAAAAATAACGGCTATTCCCCGTCAGCAGAGCTCACATCAACTGGCGGGAAGAGATCACCTACATCGCACCGAAATACCTTACACATATGCTCCAGCATGTCGATGGTCACATTTTGATCTTGGCTCTCAATCCGAGCTACAGTGTCTTTTGACAAGGCATACCTAGCCGCAAACTCCCGAAGGGGCTTGTCACCTCGTTTTGCCTTCATGAATGCAGATAATCTGCGCCGTAGCTGTCTCATATATGCGACTTTACGTTATACTTTGTCGCACATGCGCGACACGCCTTAGCAAGCCGCTGCAACCAGGTTCTATCGCTGGTGTGTTTGTATTCAGTTTCAGCAAATCTTCGGGCGAAACACTCCATGTTGAAGAACTACCTCCTTAATGGCCTGACTTTCTTTAGAAATCTCCAGTTTTTTGATGACACCGGACCTTCGGTGCATAGTATGAAGAGTCGGTCCAAGACGAACCGGGGGACAACATGACCGACTTTAGCGATATAGACGTATCGGAAACTTTATCCATACCATCCAGCACCCTATTCTTTCGAGAACTTCAGCACCTGGTTAAAAGCCGCAGTGAAGGGATTGATCTCGTGCATTGGTACCGAATGGATGCACCATTACCTCGCCTTAGAATTGACCTGGTAAGCGAGCCTGAAATATCGAGTTTACTTCAACATAAACTGATAAAGAGCGCCGTTCCTTACATTGAACAGGCTATAGGAGATAAGGCAGATTATTTGGAATTTATTCCTGGAAAAGAGATCCGCTCATATACCGTCGCGGATGTCGAAAAACTAGAAGTATCTGAAGCTGAAATCTTGTGCTTACTTTCTCAGTCCATACCGGACATTCAAACTATTTCCTATACCGTAAATGGTGACGTTATCTGCCTACCAAGGCTGCTTTGTGATTCACGAACCGTGAAAGATGTACTGGAAAGAAACAAGCTGGATGGCTTTTGGAAGCTATATCATTTTGCCTGCTCAATTAACGCGGCATACTTGGAAGTATCGCCCTTCTGCCCATCAAAATAATACGGATAAGAAAAAGGCCTCCGAAGAGGCCCTTAACTGTTATTCATCAAATCCCTTTATGCCAGACTGGCTCGCTTTTACTTCAATGTCTTTCCAGGAGTGACGCTCTTGCACATAGGCGCGAACGGCTATCCCAGTAAACAGTAGTAATAACGTAACAGCTAACAGCATTAAAAGATTCATGACTGTGATCCACATAACTTGTACCCTCTTAGTTAAATAATCCCAGAGAAGCCTTTTGTCAAGACTTCTTCCCGGTCCTACTCAGCCGGAGGGCAAGTAGGTCGCAGATCAGCTCTTTTAGAGCGGTTGAACTTGCTTCAAGAGCATCGAGGACCAAATAGCCAATCACACAGTACATAGCCAGAGAGACAGACAGGTAGTCTATCCAAGACATAGCTTGTGCCGCTAACAGTGATTTGGCGACATGGCCAACGAAGATACCCAGCAAACCGAGAAGACCAAGCTTCAACGATTTAAACAGGGCAATTCTCCTGGTGCAGTCCATCTTGGCAATCAACAGGTCCGTTGTGCGGAGCCTGCTGATTTCCCTGAACATTCTACGATTATCCATACTACACCTTCCTTTCGTTTAATGACCTCAACGTCCGGACGGATGTAGCCCCTGAAGGGCAACACCCTCCAGGGTCGAATTCATCGTATGTTGGTGAATTACTTCACCAGTGGTTTACTGCTCTTTGGAACCCAGCTCGATCAAATGAATCATATCCAACTGATTCATATCGCTATCGAGTGAGCAATCAATTGCTGAAGCAACAATGCCATTTTTGGCATACTCCAGCGCTTGCTTGATTGTGGAAAGAAATGAGTCAGCTTCACTGTCGATCTGCTCAACGATGTCGCTCCATTCCCATGTTTCAAACGGCTGCCACGCAACCCACCCTTCAGGCTCTTTGTTGTCTGAAACACACTCAGACAGATACTGATAGCGTTCAAACCAGGTGCCTTCAAAGCCGTTGTCACAGCTAATGAATTGGGCTGTCGCATGGCCATAAGCCATTTGTTCAAGTTTGCTAACCGGTATTTCGACCGACTGCATGGTTGATAAATCATTCTGCATATTGATCTCCTTATGTTGAGGAAACCCGCAGAAACACTACTCCCCTTGCGGGGAGCGTGTCCCCGCAGGGTAGTAGTTGAGGTAGTCAGGCTTGTTTCAGTCGGCTGAAGGCAAGTGCCTGGTCTATCAGACCAAAGCCACTGGCATCCCTTTTCAACTGATCCGCCCAATCAACACCTTTTTCATCGGTATCGAGAATCGGCGTTGGAGGTAACAGGTCGATAACGCGAATACCTTTAGGCGCTAAATTTGCCCGAAGAATTTCCGCCGCATTCTCCCCTGCTTTGTTTCTGTCTTTATCCACAAAATTCAGAATCGTATGCACGCCCTTTGGAGGAACGAACGATTGAAGTATTGTGTTGGACAGGCCCGGCCAAACGGGAAACTGCTTAGCCTGGTATACCGCGAGCGCAGTTTCCAGACCTTCAGAGACTCCCAAGTAACCGTTTTGTGGTGCAAACAACCGAATATGCCGCCCCTTACTGCGTTGATTCACAGAAGGCGTCATCTTCTTAGGCTTATGAGTTTTGCCGAGATTTACCTTCAATCCACCTTTAGTGATGAACGTCCGATGTATCGCGACTGGCTCTCCCTCGTTATTGCGCACCAGAGACAGGACTGCTCCGAACTTACCAAGAACGTTGCCCTGTTTGTCTTTGTAGTTAAGACAAGGATGAAACCGCACATCGTTGGCAGACAATGCAGCAGTATTCACCCAACGGTAGCTGAAGTAGGCCCGAGCTGGATAAGCTGAAAGATCGGTCAAAGGCAATGCCTCTTTCCAAATCCTGTTCAGCCACTTGCGTAGACCCTCTTCATCTACAGGCTTAGGCTTTGGTAGATATTTCGGTCCAGCCTCGACAGGTTTATCACCCAACCAGGCTTCAAGTTCATCGTAGACCTTGGTAAAGGACCAATCATTTACCCACATGAGCATATCGATCCCTTCCGGGATAATACGCCATGACTGTTTTACTCCACCGCCTGTGTAGTTGGCGTCTTTGAAAAGCCTAAAACCGTCCGTTCCACCTTCAACCGGGCAAGGTACATTCGTACCGAGGTTGTCGATGGCCTGATCCAGTGCTGGCGCGAGTGCTTTGAAAGCAGCAAGCCAACGGCCTTCCATTCGGCGCTTCATTTCAGTTGAGTTTCGTTTCTTCATAGGTATCTCCCTCTGACAGTTTCACCAAATTTTTCAGTTCCACTGTCAGCCAGTGAAACAAAGGGGCGAGGCCCCTTTATCAATGCACGGAATGAACGACTCGCTTGTACGGTACCCATTGCTCCATAACAAACTGATAGAACAGCTCTGTTACTCGCTCCGGGGTATAAACCGTGATTTGGCGAACCGGTGTACCGCGTGCATTTACCTGCTGATGTTTAATTACATTTTGTTGAGTATTAGACATGGTGTTTACCTTTCGTTGAGTGAGGGACACACCATGCCCATAGGGACACAGTGTTTATGTCCCAGGTTTGGGTTGAGTTAGCTCATGAACTTGCGTTTGTAGTAACGCAGCCAATCAAGCATCTTGTCGGGATCGACTCCACAAGCGAGGCAGCATTGGTTGAACGAGAACGGCAGCTCCCGATCTTCCGAAATAATCCACTCCCAGGCTTCATCAGATGGCTTACGTTTCTGGCCACCACGACTTTCACCAAAGGCAGATTTCACTGACTCGATTAGTAGGTTTTCCCGAAGGTACGGAATATCTTCATCGGTAAGGATCTTCTCCAGGTCACCCTCGAACTTTGTGTCGTTCTCAAGCGCCTCAAGCAAGTCCATCAATGACAGTTGCTCCATAGTGGACCTCCCGGTGTAGCGGGAAGACACACCTCACCCGTGCGGGGGAGATGTATCCCCGCAGGGTGTTGAGCGAAGCCATTAGTGCAGGTCGAGGAATTGGCCAGCAATCGTGAAAAGCGCTTTTTGAAGCTCCTTCACATCGTTGATCACAGACCACTTCTCGAAGTACTGACTAACCGCAGTTGAGCCGATACCAATTGCATAGGTATCAACGTGACCAGCAACAAGGTCGTTCAAATATCGAACTGCTCCCCCATTATTTGGGGCACCATCAGTGATGATGATGAGCACCTTGCGCTGACGCTTACTCGCCACTAACTCTCTGGCGGCATACAACATGGCTTCTGCCAATGGTGTACCGCCACTTGAGCAAACAGCGAATCGTCCCAGACCAGCACGAACAGGCTGACCACGATGCAGTATCGGACTGACCTCTCCACCAATACCCGGAAACATCGACGCAGCGATGTCACACTTCGGGATAGTGGATACAGCCAATGCCAAGGACACCGTGGCTTGATTTGCGACTTCCTGAATTCGATTCATGGAACCGCTGCAATCAAGCAGCACATGAACCGCAGTGTCAGGTCGTTGCATCTCCTC
The DNA here is from genome assembly GCF_000772105.1 of Vibrio tubiashii ATCC 19109. Classification (NCBI taxonomy): domain Bacteria; kingdom Pseudomonadati; phylum Pseudomonadota; class Gammaproteobacteria; order Vibrionales; family Vibrionaceae; genus Vibrio; species Vibrio tubiashii. The sequence goes on along the minus strand of NZ_CP009357.1, from coordinate 49,188 downwards.
TCGCTGGATAAACACCCGCGAGTCGCCGGTTGGCAGTCTGGCCAGGCGTTTGCCGTCTACCCGCTTGCCTCTGGTATGTAACCATTGCTTTTGACGGGTTTGGGCTTGCAGCAGACCGAGCAGGCGCGACCGAATAGTTGAAGAGGCAAGAATGCCGGTTTTCAAACTACTGGTATCACCATGATTTCTGGCATCACTCCCCACGCTGGACGTATCAATGGCCACACGTTCTCCATCGTTGTCTTCACGGGCTTGATCTGCCAATTGCTCTCGTAGCTGCCCAACGGCATCCTCTGGCAGATTGGTCTCGTTAATGAGCCGCTCATGCAAAGAAGCACCGTTGCCACCTTGAGGTTGACCCTGATCACCGGACGAATCCGATGCACCTTGGGCCGACGATGACTGGTTTCCTGACCCAGTATCCTGAGCCTGGTTGCCGTTGCCATCACTGTCTGCGCTGGACTGCTGTGAGTCTCCTGTCCCCTGGTTAGCATCACCACCGTTCGATGAGTCTGCCTTTCCCGGTTGAGGTTGTGATTCGCCGTCACCACTTCCACCCGATCCACCAGCTTGTTGGCTTTGATCACCTTGCGATGAATCGCTGCTTTGCTGCTGTTGTTCCTGGTTTTGTTGCTGTTGGCGTTCCTCTTCTTCAGCATCCTTCAATGCCTTGAGTATGGCTCTCGCCAACTTCAGGCAGTCGTCGCTACAGGTTAAGTTGTCCAAGTGTTTTCCAAGCAAGCCATCCAAACGGACGAAAAAACCTACCGGAAATGTCTGTTCAACCACCCGTTGGCTTGACTCCGCCAGCGGAGTTGAAGCGTCCCGATGCAGCACCTCCGATCGCAAGCGATGTAAGAGGTACTGAAACAACTGCGTTGCTTCATTGTCTTCAGGCGTCGCGGGAGGACTCATGCCCTGCTCCACGATATAGCTCCACATGGCATTCAGCGTAAACTGAGTACCAGGAAACACTTCCTGAATGAGACGCTCGATCCTGATGTCCTCGATGAGGTTGGTACAGGATTTCTCCATCGGACTCTTACACTTTTTCAAGGTGTTGAAATCCGATGATCGAACGTGCGCAGCTTCGTGAGCGAGATAGCCAAACAACACTTCTCTCAACTCACTCATAGCGTTCAGCAAAGGCAAGTAAATGGTCTCGCCATCGGTGTATGCGTCCGTGCCAGACAGCACAACATTGACACCGAACTGTTCGCCATAGGCAGCCGCAACAATAGGTAGAGCCCTTTCCAGGGCGGTTTGCAGTTTGTTCATACGAACCTCCCTAGAAGTAAGCCCCAGCCGTTATGGTGTGCGTTGTCACAGCCGCAGGTTGGGTTGATTTTGGTATGGTTGGCGCAGGTCCAGACGAGCTGGAAACCGTTACCGACCGTTTCATACCCTCTATGAGCTTGCTTACTGAAAATTGCCCATCAATGATTCGTTCAAGCTTGTCGCTGTCAGAACACATTGAAAGGAAGGTAAGCACTTGCCCAAATGTCGGGTGGTCCTGGTCAATCATTTCCATCGGAATGGCTTTTTGCAGAGCAAAAAACTCATTAAGTACCTTCAGAATGCGACCATTACCGAACGACAAGGTATCGAGTTTCTTGATAAGAGGATCGAGCTGCTCAGAGAGGTTCTTACCGCTGATTGACCGTTTCCGGTCCAACATGCGATCAGACATCTGTTTGCAGGTTAAACCCACCTCATGCAAGATCTGGTTCGCCACTTCATTTTCGTCAGGCTCGAAGCCTTCGAGTGGCTGTAGCTTGTAAAGCTTGATGGAGAATTCAAACGACTTTGACACCGTTTCCCGGTCAGGAACCTGGTCACGAATGATGTGTGCAAATTCGTCGTTCTCCGCGATCCACGCTTCTTTGTTCCGGTCGAAATCAGCAAGAAATACCTGCAACTCCGAATAGAACATTTCCTTGATGTCTTCGAGTTTGGCCAAAAGACCTTCTACAACATCATCGGGAACGGCAAAGCCGCCCATGAAACGTGTACCTTCAGCTAAACAAGCTCTTTCCGCCGCTTTACGCTTACTCATTAAAGGGTCGAGCGCCTTTGGTGGAAATATCTTCTTTCTGCCCAAATCGAGCAGTTTTTCTGGCGGCATTTTGCCGTCAGCGCCTAAGTGAATGTCGCTGTCTCGGGAGGCCTTTTTCTCTCCGCCCCAGCAGCGCATTTTCAAATGGACGAGTGTGGTCCCACGGATAAATTCCATGTGTATCTCCTTGTAGAGAAAGTGGTTGAGTTAGCTAGTTACCTAGCGAGATTGAGTGTTTGGCCCAAAGGCCAGAGGAGGTTGAGAGTAGGACGGTTGCCCATCCAGGTTGGCGACAGTCAGAAAAACGCGGCCTTTGTCTCTGTACGGATAACCGTCAGATCAATCGGAGCGTCAATACATCCCATCGCAATTGCTAATGGCTTGATGCCAGTTACTGAGGTGTAGTGAGAAAGGTTATGCTGTCCGGCTACGCCATCAACATATTCCTTCCAATCACCACTTGTCCGGTTACCAAACCATCCGTTGTGTTCAAACAACCCAATGGCATAGGAACGAACATAGTCCTCAATGTCCGCAAACCTCTCAGGGAGAAGCTCACTTCCATCATTAGCAATCTGCATGATTTCCGTAGATAACGGAGATCCTGCAACATCATTTAGGTAACGGCGTAGACCAAACAACAACAGAAGGGCCAAAGGCCCCTCCGTGTAGTCAGCACCACCGCTCTTTTTTCCGGCATATAAAGCTTTGTAAGTCGGGAGCTGAATTAACCGCTCTAACTCCTCATTGCTATGCTCGGAAACCAGTTGAATAGTGATATTCAGATAGTCACGAATCACATTCACAGGAACCTGATTGGACACCCGGTACCACAAGGCATCTGGTAACTCTTCGGATTCTTCAGTTGCCTGAAGAAAAGGAACAACCACGTTGTTTTCAACATCGATAGTGACGTTTTCCACTTCGCGATAACCCTTATCCAGCTTGCTTTGCATTAAAGCTGACCACGTTTTGTAGCCAACTTTCTTGCTTTGAAGCTTGGTTCCGCGTCTACCAAACCAAACGGTGTGCGAGTTATCCGCATTCGCTACTTTGTTGATAGCCCAGATCTTATCGGAGCTGCCATCCTGGTAATGAAGTACGACAAATTCATTGCTCATGCTGCCTCTCCCTGTTGCCAGGTTGAGCCAAACACGTCTCTAGCAATTTGCTCGATCGCAATCTTCTGTTCAGGTTCAGCCTTTGCAAGCAATGACTGATTCAAAGCATAAGCGAGCGCGTTAGGCGCATTGCGAAACACCAGGGTTAACTTTGCCCATCGGCACAAGGCACGAGTAGACATAGTAATGGTCAACGGCGTAGCCGATTCCTCTCCACCAATGAACAGCCTCCGGATCTGGTTCGCAACGCGAATCATATTCCGACGGATCTCTTCGGGAAGTTCTGGTGTTTTCTTTTGGAGGATCATCATTTCGACATCCTCGGTTGGATAATCAACTTCGACCACCCTGAATCGATCCATAAAGGCAATATCCAATTGGTTAACGCCTTGATACAGCCCGGTACTGTCTCCAGATCCCATGCTGTTGCCATTGGCAATGAATCGAAAGTTTTCATGTGCGCGAATCACCTCTCCTCCATTGGTTGCAATAACCAAGGGATGCCCTTCAAGGACATCATGCAGACCAGCAAGCTGACCAGGATCGGCACGGTCAATCTCGTTCAATATGAACAAGTGACCTTCACGCATGGCAACGGCTAAGGGTCCATGCAGGAATTGCATGGTGCCGTTGACCAGTTTCCAGGTACCAACCAGATCATCAAATTCCATACGACTGTGAGCCGTGAAGGACTGAACTGGCCAGCAAAGCCGAGCGGCTACCTGGTAGGGCAAGGTTGTTTTACCGGCACCGTAGTGACCAGAGAAATACAAACCATCGCCATCGGGGTCATCCAGAAAACTCAGGATGTCGCGCAAGGTTTCCCGACGAAACACATAGCCATCATCGCGGTTAGGCACATGAGGGTTCTGTGTGTCAGCAAAGCCTGCTGTGATGACCTCAGCGGGTACATCAAGGTTGAAAGTAGTGCGAACAGCTAAAGCTTGATCACGATGTGTCATGGATGTGCTCCTATTACATTGTGTTGAGGTATAAGTCACCCCAGCCAGAAGCACACCGACCACCCAGTAGGTGATGATGGCCTACTGGCGTGGTAAGACTTTAAATGTTGAGTAGGGATATACAGCCGCAGCCGTCGTGTCCGTTTCAATATCCGGAATAGACACTTATTTTGTCGTGCAAGCACGATCAAAATTCTGTGAAGACGATTTCGCCTTTCTTATAGCCACTCCGTTTCCAGAATGGACATAAGGAAGGCAGATACTCAGCGTATCTGCCTCGCCTCACATAGAGTAGTAAGGCGCAATACAAGATGCAGATTCTGATGACAGGCTGCATCTCTATGCATGTATTGCCCACTTCCTTCGGAGCCGCCATTAAGCAGCCGACCGAAATATGAAACCATTCTCTGTGCTGTAGATTTCTTCAATGATTTCATCTTTAGCAACTTTCATCTGGTAGTCGTGATAGATACATATTCCATGACGCTTTGTGCGCACCACGGTCATATGGCAACCGCCGCATTCTGACATTTTGTCGGCTTGCGCGATCGCAACCGAAACGGCGGATTCTATTCGAGCACCAGCAACTGATTGCTGTACTTGTTCTTCAGTCATTACGAAATGTGTCATAGCGAATCTCCTAAATTTGATTGAATTTGAAGCCCACAGGCTCCCTAAAACGCTCTCAGCGAAAACGCTTTAGGGAAGCCTGCGAACCTCGCCTCCAATCAGGAGTACCCGCTATGTTTGGCTCCCTTGCTTACGGGCAAGAAAGCCGGAATTCTTGTCTGGTGTCCGATGGTGGACAAGTCAAATATTTGTACCCTGGGGCTACAAGCTCCCCAGGGCATCACACTTAAATTCACATATCAGAAGTAAGCAGATTTCACCGTAGTCACAACCTCACCAACATCCGTATTAACGAGTTCATCTTCAGACCTGCTGAAGCGAGACTCCTCACGAGACGCTTTGCGGTAGGACTCCAGTTCATCGGTTAGGTCTTTATCTGGGAACGTGTCCTTCAGATAAGCGCCATAATCGATACTGCCCTTCTTCATGAATCGGGTAACTTTCACGCCACCAATGTCCGCCTGCATAAACGGACCCATCAACGTGATCATTGCCTTCTGAATCCCCTTCTGCTCTTTTTCAAGAACTTTCAGTTCATCTTTAAGTGCTTGTATGCGATGGTGCTGCGTGCGCCATGCATCAGCATACGCATCCCACTTGAACAGCTGATCTCCAGATTCCGGTATATACCAGTCTCTTTCAGGATCAGTCTCAGGGGGCGTATTGGTTACTACGTGCTCCCAAAAGAGCTTTGCCGCCTCAAGGATTTCATTCTCCCTTTCAGGTGTTAACGTGACAGAAAAATCCAGGTCCTGACCGCCTTCTTTGTAAAAAATCAGGCGACCGGTTGTCGTCCCTGCAACCGCACATTGAGCATGGACTTGCGCCTCATACAATTTATACGTACTGGACTCGACACCTTTCTTTTCGATGTCATCCCACACCGATTCACTGGGGGCCTTGAACTCAAATGGTTGCATTGCTGAATCAAGCCCATCAAAGCTCGCACGCAACACATCCCATCGAGCGCATTCCCCACAGAGCGGAAGCAGAACCTCACCATAACGACCTTCGGCCAATTGGCGAGCTTCATCTTCAAGGCGAACACCACGTTTTACATTGGGGTTGTTGGATATATCAGGAGCATTAATACGCCCGACTTTTTCCGCCCAAAGTTGCCAACGTGTCTTGTATGGACTGAGCCCAAGGATGATCGGAATATCCGATGCCGTAACTCCCTTAGACCGCCATTGCAACCACTCGTCTGAACGCTGATTAAGATCAACTACTTTCATATTTGACATTACTGATTCCTCTAAATAGAGGTAATGCCATCTCCACTGGAGTAAGCATTACCCCAGTGGGTTGAGTGATAGATTGGTTAATCTCAGGCTGTTAAGGCTTGAGACTGAAGAGCTTTTGTCAGTGTTTTGGTTGAAGCACTGTCAGGTGTACTGCTGACCAGTTGACGACACAGTTGTGCGAACAGGTTTGCGTACAGCTCTGTGGGTAAATCAGCTACCGGGAAAGAAGGGCTTTGGTTCGCTCGCGCTTGCTCAGCCTTATAAATTCCGATGACACACCAGTAATCCGCTTTATCAGCTTCAGTATCTGGAATGTGCTGACCAGCGTGGACAGGGCAGATTTTGAAGGACTCAAAATCACGAAGCTGATCCACATTGTTGAAGTAGAACAGAGTTGTTCTGTAGTTAGAGTTGGAAGTGATCATTGCTATTCCTTGTAAAAAAAAGGGGCAATGCACCTCCACTGGAGTAAGCATCACCCCAGCAGGTTGAGTGTTAGTTGAAATTAGGCGTTAACGATTTTCTGCTCGTGCATTTTCGCTTCAGACTCAGCCTTGGCCTTATCCAGTTCGCTATATGCAAAAGACAGTTCAGCAGGATTCTTGATCCGGCTTTCCATTAACTCCCGACACGCTTCAAAAGCATTTTGCTTAACCGCACGGTCTACCAGTTGTTTCACGGTATTCTGTACAGTAAGCGGTACTTCATCACGACTCGGCGGAGGTGGTAACATTCCTACGGTTGCCATATCTTTCGACAGGACGGCGAGGCCTTCTCCATTTTCCTCATTGAGGATCTGAAGGGCTTTAGCCAGTCGAGGCGTAGACTTGGGCCACCATTTGGAAGCACGCTTCACTACCGATTTCAGTTGCATCTGATCTTCCCAATCGACCCAAGGGCCAAGACCTTTTTTGAAGGCCTCTGAGACATCCCGAATCTTGTCCATGTCCGCTTTGGACATAGGCTCGACCAAGACACCACCAGAAGGAAGTTCCGCGATACAGTAGCCACCTCGAACGGCTCCTCTTTCCGTAGAAAAAGGGTCGCAGAAGTGGTCTGGTTTCTCGGCTGGACCTTTGTAGGTGAACTGATCTTTCTCATAGACAAGTTCAGCCTTGGCCCAGCGAATTGCACCCGTTTCAACACCGATAGTGATTAATCCCCGGTAGGAAATGTCGAGCATCACTTTCGGGTCTTCGTTCTTGCGTAATCGTCGCGGTACCAGATAGGCCAGACCCTGGTTAGGGTTCAGCGTCAATCCGACTGCCGCTACGTTGTACATCGCCAGACGAAGACTCGATGGGTTTTTCTTGGCGACATCCAGCAAGTAGCTGTTATTCATCAAGAGTTGGGTGGCAAAGATCTGCTCCTGAAAGAAGTCCAGACCGGAACCAGAGAATTTGTCCTTGGCGGACTCAATTGCCTGGTGCCATTGGTTAGTGGGCTTTTGCGCCACTTGGTTTTGCGGTTGATTCATAGGATTGCTCCAGGTTGCTAGTTGAGTATGTGAGGTATAATGACCCCAGGAGGTATTGAGATATGCAAACCCAAGACTACATCGTGGATGACCAAGGTAATTTCAGGTTTACAAGGGTTGGTCTCGACAATCAGGCTCCGTTACTGGCAAAAGCCGGTATCGATGCCAAAGCTATCAAGACGTATGCGGAGTACATCCAGGCAAGACAGGCGGCGAGCCCGTACTTTATGGAGTATCTGCAAGAGGAGACCGATAAACGATTGAAAGGCAAGCCTGACACATTAGAGTGGCAAGCAATACGATCCATCGCTTTTGGTACTCCGGAAGAGCAAGACCAATTGCTCGAAAAGTTAAAACGCAAACAAAGCTTTAAGCTTGTTTAGCTTCTCTTCGTGCATTAATTTCTTCGATGATTTTGGCGCGAAGCCATTTCAACGATGAAACCTGTTCTTTGTCGGTGAGCATACTGAGCATATCTTTCGACGTGTTCAGCATGTGCTGAAGTTGTTCATCGCTCGCTGTTTCCAGCCAGAAATAAACCTCTTTTCGTGAAAAGCCCATAGTCATTCTCCATAGAGAAAATGATGGGGCTTACCCTGTAGGGGAAAGTCCCCATCAGGGTGAAACAAGCGTTAAATCAGTTCCGGGCTAGAACGGAATGTCCATGTCATCGAACGAGTCGAATGATGGTCCCTGAGCCATGAACTCCTGACCGACAGCTTGTGCCATTGGTTGTGATGATTGTCGCTGAGGAGCCTGCTGTTGTGCAGGTGCAGCTTGACCATCTCGGTTGTAGTAGCGAGGCAGTTTCTTCGGAAAATCATTCACCACAATTTCAGTGGTATAACGATCGGTACCGCTTTGATCCTGCCATTTGCGCGTGCGCAATTCGCCTTCTACTTGAATGAGATCTCCAGGCTCAAGCTTGTTGTTCACATGCTCGGCGCACTGGTTGAATGAGACCAAACGGTGCCATTCAGTATGCTCATTCCAATCGCCGGTTTGCTTGTCCTTAAAGGACTTCGTTGTTGCCAACGAGTATTGCGCGACCGGCTTTTGTGTTTTGGTGTAACCCAATTGCTTTTGACCTACACGGCCAATAAGAATGACTTTCTGATACATGATGTATCTCCTATTTAGTCTGTTGTGGAGGATGTTCAATCAGTACAGGTTGGCGCTTTCCTGATTGAAGGAGGTTGTTGTTACGCATGTGCTGAAGTTCCAGCGGTGTAACAGCGAAGATCGGCTTGATCGTGACTTCTTGAGGCTTGTTCTTCATCAATCGCTTGATGAGGTGTTTGCCTGCAAAGCAGATCAACTTGAAAGCTATCTTGAAAGGCAGCTTTACCAATTTACCAGAGGCTTCCAGAGCTTTATCGCCTACGCGAAATCCAAACTCTATGGCCTGCATGGCAATAACCGACCCAAAGAAGAAAACAAACAGCGCTATGCAAAGCATAATAAGTTCCATTTGTTGTCCCCTTAGTTTGATGAAGTTTTGAAGCTATAACCGTGGTCCGTGTCGTACACGATCTCAGCAATATCATCCCTCATCAGAACAGAGAATTCCGGCAGAACCAGAACATCACCTGCTGTAGTTACGCACACTTTGAAATTGCCCATATGAGCTTTTTCATTTGCTTTTGCGATAGCCTGCTGAACATCGTTCTTAGGACTTCCGGAAAGCTGCTGATGCGCATTGAAATCGAAGTTATACATAAAGTGTCTCCAATTAATTGGTTGAGTATTTAGCCAAAACGCCGCAGCGTTCGTACCCGTTTCATGGCTAGATTGGGGGTACTTATCAGGTGCCATTGTCAAAACAACAACAGCAACAAGATTCGGAGACACACGAAGGTGGTTTAGGGCTGTTCTCTATGGACGTGCAGAGAACACGCCTAAACGCCCTGGAAAAAGGTGTGAAACGAAATGGTTGGAGTAAAAGGTGAAAACCTTGAAGGTAAAATGCTTGGCGCTTTAGGAGGTAGACTTGATGTTGATACAGCCGTGAATGCTACGGCAGAGGAAGGTTGTTCAGTTGGAGCCAAGCTTTTCAGCTCGGTGCCGTCTATGTGACTCGATAAGGCACCTTTGATTGAAATATGGACGCTATACGACCACACGATAAAAGTTACATCAAATATCCACTCTTCGCAAGGCTTTAAAGGGACCCCACCCTTTGACCCATTTATTGCGGCATTTGAGTCCTCTTCTCGTTATGTTGAACATCAATAATTATTTATTTAGTGGTGTTTTATATGACGACCAAGCGAAAAGCTGCTCTCATCCTGCTCCTTGAGGGACTGGCCAGCTCCGGATTGCAGATGATCACCATCCGCCAGACAGTACCCTTCGTTGGCAGCTCGGTGCTTTGCACTTCAATCATCATCAGTTGTTTCCTGGGTGCTCTGGCATTGGGGTACTACTGGGGCGGCCAACAGGCTTCTGAGCGGTACGCCAAGTCCCTGGTAATGAACCTGGTTGGTAGCATCGCCCTGTTTGGTATTGGGCTGTCCTACAGCTTTGTGAGCTTCTTTTTTCTGTCCATCGCAGACATCACCCACGGAATGCCCTATTTGGGCAATCCCCTGATCCACCTATTCCTGTTCAGCCTGCTTATAATGTCCCCATTGGTGTTTTTTCTTGGGCAAACCGTCCCATTACTGCTCAACACCGCAGACCACGACACCCGCAAGAGCGAAGCCACGGGCAATGCCACGGCGCTAAGTACGATTGGTAACGTGCTTGGATGTTTGATCACATCCTTGCTGCTCATGTACTTCCTTGGAGTTGGGTACTCCATTTTCATCAATTGCCTGATCCTCGCGGTATGCCTCTGTTTCTTGGTTGATTGGAACAACAGCAAAACGAAGTATGTGGTTGGTGCAACTTTATCTTTCCTGGTCATCGCGTTCACGCTGAACGTAAGAATCCCAGATCGCTTGTTCGCCGCGACTACCCCCTACTCGAATTTCTACGTTGCAGAGCATCCGGAAGGCAAGCGGTTCATCATCAATCGCAGTAGCGCCTCATTCATCGGGGAAATGGACAGAAAAGGTTGGCCGTACATTGAGATCATGAAACAGGGCATATTTTCAGATGACATGACCGGGAAGGATATTCTGGTACTCGGTGCCGGGGGCTTCACCCTCTCGGCAGAAGATACTCACGGCGCAAACTTTACCTATCTGGACGTTGACCCAAAGATCAAGCCAATTGCAGAGAAGTATTTCCTTGAGGAACCCATCAAAGGTGAATTCATAGCCCAGGACGCCAGATCCTATCTGCTTACCAGCGAAAAATTATGGGATGTTATTGTCGTGGATCTGTATACCAATGCCGCCACGATACCTATGCACACAGCCACCTTTGAGTTCTTCTCTCTGGTGAGCTCACGTCTCAAACCTGCCGGAAAAGCAGTCCTCAATATCGCAGCCAACCCCCGATTGAACGATGCCTATTCCGTGAATATGGATTTCACCGTCCGCCAGGCATTATCAAGATGCATCACCGACATCACCGGGTACCAGAACGCTCTGGTGAATATCGTTTATTTCTGCTCTAAGCGGTCGAGCATGGACAATGATGCGGTTGCTAGTTTGTATCGAGATGATACAACTAAAGTAACCGTGGACGGCTACGTTTCATCCCTGAACATCAAGAAATGGCAAAGCCGGGAAGACAATCATGGGCAATAGCAGAAAGTCAAAATGGGTGTCCGCCAGCGATGTTGGCAGGGCATCCTATTGCCCTCATTACCTGGAGCTGAAGGAAAAAGGGACCAAACCATCCCAAGAGTCTATCGAAGCCAGGGCTAAGGGAGAAGTCAGTCATGAAGCACTGAATCGTCAAGCTGAAGACCGACGCTGTTTCGTTGCAACTCATCTATACGGGAGCGACCACCCCAATACATGCCTACTGAGGGAATATCGCGACCAAAGGCTCGCTTCTCACACCACAGGCAGGGTTTTCATCACGGTTTACTATGCCATATCCCCTTACCTGGTCATCGCAGCGCGTAAATTACCCTTGATCTCCAGGTTCATGCGGTACTTGGTGGACTGGAATATTCGTCGAATCCAGGAGAGGCATGGGGATGATTGATATTCTGTTGTATGGCCTGCTTGGACTTGCTGCCGCTGCCCTTCTCTACAACTTCATCCGGCGCATTGCTAGGTCCAGAAGCGACCTTGGTATTGAAGGCAAGCTTATTTGGATGGACAAGGGCCGGTCTACAAAGCCCTTCTTTAACCAGGTCTTCGAGGTCCTGGGTAAGCCGGATCTCATGTACAGAGTACGCGGAGGCGTGTTGGCTGTTGAGTATAAAAGCCGTCGCGGCCCAGTATTTACAAGCGATGTGGTGCAAGCAAAGTGTGCCGCTCTTGCAGCGCGTGGAAACGGTTACCAGGTCACGCGGTTGCTTGTTAAGACAGCAACCTCTGAACAATACATCGAGCTGCCGCGTGCAGACAAAGCTCTATTCAATGAGATTAAGGAATACGTAATACTTACCAGGCAAGCTAAAGCCGGTGTAAGGATGAAGGCATGGCCGAATGTAGGAAAGTGCCGTGGCTGTGCATTTAAGTACGATTGCGTTCATGCCCAAAGAAAATAAACCAAACTGGCCTACTCCCGTTCCATCCGGCAGATACGAGCCGGGATTATGTGTTTCTAAGCTATCAGCGCAGCAGAAAAATTCGCTATGGCTACACCTGAAAAGCCAGCACCCTCAGAAAGCGATGGAAATTACGGAAATAATGAACGATCCCATCGTTTCATCACTCATGAGAACGTTCGATGGGTCTTTGGTGATTGAGCGTGAGTTTGTCCCCGAAAGTCTGCTATCCCTTCTTGAATGAGCGTGATCTCAAAGTATTCTCGTTAGATGTAAGGGATAACATCTTCTGGCATGACTGGTTTCTTAATAAACCGAGTAGCGCCAGCGTTCATGGCTTTCTTTTCATTCGATGATCGTGACGACATTGCAAGTACCTTCTGTAATGGATACTCTGCCTTGATTCTCGCAATGACCTTCTCCCCAGACATCACCGGCATTTCCATATCAGTGATTACAAGGTCCGGCTTAACTCTGGCGTACTCTTTAATACCCAAAGCACCATTCTCAGCCCCGTAGACTTCAAAGTGCTCTTCGCCCAATAACGCCCGAAGCGCTTTGATGATCATTTCGTTGTCGTCGATGACTAAGATGGTTTTCTTGGCCATATTCACTACCATCAATGGACAGTGGCATGGTTATAGTTCATAACGAAGCCATATGAACCACCGCCTTTCTGAAACTGAGCGCTCAACTCTCTATTGAGGTTGAGCACCAGCAAGTTGAAGGTTTCAAGCGTCATTCCATCCTGGACGTACCGGATCAAAACATCGATGTCGAGTTGATACCCAGACTCACAGTTGGCAGATACGGTATTAAGCATGACCTCCATTGATTTCTGGAGTAGGTCTTCATCAATACAGCCTGCTATATAGGTCGGTGGCATCATAAGTATTTCTCTCATCATTATTGTTAGTACATCCAGGACAACACTCAGTTAAGCTGAATCGGGTAAACCGCTTCAGTACACGTTTCAGGCTCATCTCTCAAACAGGCCTGAAAAATCACATTGGCCGCCTTGGGTATTACATCCAGCCAAGAGCTGGTATCGACAGACAGATCTTTGAATCCATGCAGCTTATCCAGAGGGATACTGGTACAACTGAGATTACTCTGGTTGTCCTGAGCATAGACACATTGAAATGACGCTGTATCAGCACACGCATGTTGAGCGGTACCCGGCAAAGAGCACTCAATGGTAAACAACTTCAGGTCCTCTTCCTGCACCTGGCCATCAGTGCTCAAATAGACATTGGCATCGTAAAGGTACTGCTCACCTGCACCAATCGTAGTGTTATCTGTATAGTAAACATCCACATTCCAGATCAAACTTACGGTATCGCCGGGACTGAAGTGATTTTCTTCTTCACCAGTGGAAGCAGCTAAGTTAAAGGCCTTTGGCTGCATTGGTTCCGGTGCAAATTCAAATACCAGCTCCGGTGGTTCACTGGGATTTAGGTTACTTGGTGCCTGCGAACCATTGCTTGACGATCCCCCCCCTCCGCCACCACAGGCAGAAAGAATAGAGGCAAGGCTGACCAGAAGTAGGAATCTTGATGTGTTCATGAGCTTCTCCATGCTTAGTTTTGTCCAACGGTATTCTACTGGAGGGACTTTTAGGAGATATAAAAAAAGGGCCACCAGCAGATGACCCTTTTCCAAAATGCTCAATTTCTACATCCTTGTGCCAGCGTGGCTGCGTTTACGGTGCGCTCAATGCCCAGACTGGAATGCTTGATTGTCCAGCAGGGATTGACCTAACTAGCTGTAGCTGTTGGCTCTTAACCAAAGGAACGATCACCTTTCCACCGAAGTCGTCCTCAGTTACGTCCTCCTTTATCAGACCATTTTTGATGCAGAGGATTCTCATGTAGTCAGAGGTAAACTCCCGCAAATGGCGCTTGGCAATCAAAAGCACCATCGTCTGAAGATGCTCGTATTCCGCCTTATTCATCTGCACCTCCGCCATTCACATTTACTTGCTGATACTGAAGAAGAATCTCTTTACCTATCTGCTCTGCTTCAATCGACTTAATTGCCCACAGTCCACGGGACAGGACGGGTTCTGCCAGATCAAGAAACGCCGGTACAAACTCCCAATCAAACGGATCTTGGTATTCGTCTTTGACGACATTGTATGCAGCCTCGACCGCTGGAGCCAATATATGGAGTACGATAGACCGCATCTCACACGCGCCGACTTCTTCCCGCTTCTGCGAATACACGTCATCGCAGTCTTTGCCGGACATACGCTCCAGTAGAGCTTCCCAGATACACATTGCTGTAAGCGCCGTTTCTTCCTCTACCGAAGAGAAGGCTGTTTGGGTATTCATTCCTGATTATCCTCCTGACCACTGCTTGAAACAGCACTGCTGCCATCAGAACCGGATATAGTGATTCTGATACTGGCTTTACCGTTCGAATCCTTCGTGGCAGCGCTTTTAAGGCGAGCAATAAGATAGGGGTTATCAATTTGCTGGTAAGTATGAGCCCCATCTTCGGTAGGGATGCAAAGCATAAGTCTTCCCCGCTCGACCGTGAGAAGGCTTATGTTCTTAATTACAATATCCATGAAAGCCACCGTTTAGTTTGAAGATGTCATCTCAAAGAAATTAAGCCGGTGCTGTTTAAGAGCTTCCCTTGCCTCCTTGACCTGACGATTAATCTCCAGTTTGTCCGATAACATATCCGCGCTTTTCATCTTATTGACCAGACGGGTTATCCTGCCTTTGAGATTGATTTCTTGTCGCTTCCACATTTGTTCGGTCATATCGATTACCTGTCAGAAAGAAAAATGGCCCCCGAAGGGGCCTACCTCACTCAACACACTCACAAGGAGCACTCAACATCTTTGTTACTTTCAATCTCTCATGTCTTTCTGAACCAGCAACCCCTTAAATCCACTTTTTTGCATTTATTCGATCAAGAGGCCTTCAGCAGTGGTATTTGCCTTTCATCATCGCGTTGATCTGTAATTGCATTGCTTCCGTCAAAATCAATTCCCAGCCTCTCCAAAGCCATCTCATGCTGCTCCAGCAGCTTGGTGGCTTCCCTCTCCTTTTCACCATCGCTGCCGTGATTCAGCCGCCACGAATTCAGTCTACTTAGGTCCATTCGACGGGTAACCGCCTCGGCCTTGTCGTACTGTTCCCAGAAACCTGTTGAACCATCCTGATCGCTCTGAGGCAACCACGCCCTATGTTTGCCGACAATGCGGTTTAATCTGTCGATAAGGTCCTTGCGTCTCGGAAAGATATGAAATGTCCCAGCTTTCGGATAAAAGCGAATGTCGAAATAGTCACTTGAACACCGTTCTCCACTGCTTAGCTCTTTGTACTTGTCGCCAAACAGGTTCACGACACCATAAGGTGTTGTGTGATGCTGCCCGTCCAGCATGGCAAACACTTTATCGAAGTCTGTAAACATCTGTTGATCATCCCATGCCAAACTGTTTGACCATGAGTAGTAGTCTCTGCGATTGGCGGGGATAATGAACCTCGTCATGAGAACGCGGTAGGCGTTGACCCTATGTTTCTGGTTTGACTTCCAACCCTGATAGTAGGCTCGGTTTTCCGGATGATACTTGCTGATCATGTCGAAAACGTCGCAGATCATTTCTATCTGAATGGTTCCTTGTTGTTCCACCAACCCTTGCAGGAAGCCGTAGATATTCTCGACCGTGAAGTCAAGGTCACAGATGGACGCAAACTCACTTTCCAAGCGTTTCTGTGCCTGACTTGAAAGTCTATCCAGGACTTCCGTTGAGCGGAGTACGGATGACCACGCCCGCTCCTTCAGCTTTAGATAGGCTTCATTCAGTTCGCTAGTTACGCTTTTTACGCAACTTTCAGAATCATGACAGTTGGTCGTTTCATCAGTAATCGAGCGTCCTAACATATTGGCGTAATAATTGGCGCGTGCGTTCGCTTTAGCCGCGCTTCTGGCAGCCTCAACAGCACATTCAAACGCAATGACCATGTTCTGTATTTTTGACTTGGGCACGACCAAATCTTTAGGTACCTCGATGTCATCGGCTCTTATTCCCTCCTCAACCTTTTCCTTCTTGAGGTTGTCTATGAACTCCGCTTTGAAATTGGATTCCTTCTCAAGATGGATAATGGCTACTTCTACCGGTGTCTTTCGCTGTGTATCCGGTGACAGGAATGCTTCAGAAACGAATTCAACAGATCCGTGCTGCTCGATGATGTCTACCAGGAAACGACGCTCTTTTGTATACGGATTGCGTATCGTCTCCGCATTCAGAATGGCCACTAACTCCCCGTGGAACAGAAGATTCCATGCGTGAAGGACATGCTGAACACCGGAAGCAAATGGCGGATTCATCAGAATATGGCTGTAAAGACAGGCTCCCCGGTATGACAAAAAATCATGGCCAACGATTCGGTATTTCTTCTCCCGAAGAATTGCCTGATTATTAAAATCAATCTCACAACAATCCACCTCAACCTTGCTGTAGCGTCCCGATGCAAGCTCATGCACCACGTCCACAAGATCTCCACGTCCAGCTTGTGGTTCCAGTAGTCGCGTGATTCTCCGGTTCTTGAACTTATTGAAGGCCTTAACTCCAAGCGATACGGGTGTAGGGTAAAACTGGTTATCCATGCTCACCCCCTTTAAAGCTGCCGCATAATGTGATCAATCATCGCCGGCCTGCCGTGATGATGGCCGATTGTTGATAGGCCAGCCTTCCAGACGGTTTCGTCAAATTGGTCGCGTGGGAGAGTACGCAGCAGATCAACAACCCCCTTCTTATCCCTGGCTTCGATAAGCTCCGATAGTGTTCTTGGGATTGTGGTTTCTAAATCAGGAAAGAGATCCATAGTCTTCGCCTCGTGAAATATATTCGCCTTTTCATCGAATATCTCACGGGTTTCCTAACTAGCAACTATCGAGGATTCGGGCGGTTTTCTATATTTTCGCTTTTTGCGGATCGACGTTAAGCTGGTCTTTTCCGATGGTCAGTTCCAGGGCGGAATCGTAATGGTCTTCAGATATTACGCCCATTCTCGTAGCAACCTGTACCATCACAGTGTCACGTCCATATTTTCTGGCAACGGCAGCAGCTCCTGGGCACTGGCAAACATCTGTAGGATGATAGTTCCCTTCCTCATCAAAGTTTCGCCCGTCCTCCCTGTAAACCGTCTTATGGCAATGAAACGTCATGTCTTGGCCGGACAATAGGCCTTCAATGATTTCCTCCCTTCTACCGGGCTCTAGGTGAATAGCGCTCTCATCATTACGGAAAGGACAATTGGCGCATGGTTTGGTCAACTTAAATTGATTTTTCATCCGTCCTCTCCTCACTCAGTACAGCAGTTGCATATTTTGATAATTCAAGATGGTTCTTGTGGATACCCTCCAGGCACCTGCACAGCACCTCATAGGACACCTTTGTTTCAACACCGTCTACTGCGTGCTGGCTTAGTATGGGTAAACGCTCCACTGCCCTCAATAAACAGACGATGTGGTCTTTTTCAATATCGCTAAGCTGCCTTCGATTGCCTACACCTGGCGGCTGAGCAATGTACTCTACCATTGCCATCTCGAAACCTCGCCGATACCCGAATTGTTAGTTGTTACTCGAATATCTCACGGGATTCTGATCCAGCAACTCATTCAAGACAGTTGTGCAAAGCCATTAAAGCCCAATGACGTACAACACCACCAGATCTTAGATACATGATGCACTGACCATTTTTAAGGGAATCTGTGTCGCCTTCTAAGGTAAATGCTTGCCCTCTCTGGTCAGCTACAAACGCCACTGTTGAAGCGATTCCCAGAGCAGCACCAGGACTGAATTGATATTGGCTGATAGTCTGGCCATTGAATGTTAATTGTATGTTGAATCGGCCATCGATGATCGGTTGGTAGCGTCCCGCATAGAAGGAGCGGTCTTGAACCAGGCGGACCAGGGAGAAAGATACCTGTTCTTGTTCTGACGCTCGCGCACCTAAACATGCGCCACTGACAAGCACCATCAAAACAAGCTGTAGCCAGCAGACCTTCACTATATGCCCTCCCTAATCCTTGGTTGATTGCCCAAAAATACTGACTTTTCACCGGAGTTGCTAGTTCAGGTTTCTGGGGTACGTTGGAATCATCAATAGGGAGATGCCGTCATGCACCAAGAGTCAATGTCCATCGTGGAAAGAGGTAATGCCGCGATTGTTAACGCCAGAAATCCAGATACCGTCGTCTTTGAATCGGGAAATGTCTACAGGCTTTACGGCAAGAAGACAGAGAACAAAGTGAAGCGGATCGGAGAACAAGATGCGCCAGATTTTGAGCATTGGGACGACTATCACTTCCAGCGCAGATATAGCTACTTGGGTGAGGTGAAAGTTGTCCGAGTAAAGCGGACGCTGAAATTGCAGTTCAACTGAGCATATTCCTTCATTCAAAACAAAGGTAGACAAATGGATAAAGACATATTGGACCGTCTATTAGCTGTACTTGCTGGACAAGCAAAAGCTTCAGATGAAGATCGCAGGAACCTTCTGCGCGTGGCCACGATGTGTGGCGTAGCTGGGTTATATGAACACTACAAAGAGGACGTTCTTGCGAAGTTCAGCATTGAGCAATTGCAGGAGATTGTTGATACCACCGAGCCTTTCCGTGGTTTCACGGTTGAACATATTTTTCACACCGCACTTTATGCGTAAGGAATCCAACATGAAAAGCCTATTTATATTTTCTTTATTAGTCGTCATCACAGCATTGACTGGCTGCAAGCCCGAAGATCTCCAGGACACTGGCGTGCTGTCCATAGAAGACTTCTACATTATCGGTAGCAATGACAATGCGCTCGACGAAATCCCAGAAATTGACCCGTATTTCAATGATGGTGAATTTCTTCTATTCATCCGACTTGGTAAGCCGGATCTAGGGTACGAGCTCACCTACTACCTTGGAAATAAACAGTCTACCCAGGACGCCACACCCATTTATCACCTGGACTGCGATGACGACGACCGGTACTGCTATGACGGCGACTACTTTACACTCAGTTGTTATTACCTACCGGACATGACAGGCCAATGCGGAAGCAATAGGTTCAATCTCTCAGAAGCCATCTTCACTCTCCCATTCAGCGGCTACATCATTGCTGAGGTCTGCCACAGAGTTCAAAACCAATGCGTGACACGCACCCAACGTGTTGTTTTTCGATAGGTCCCAACTATGCAACCGAAGACACCTTGGAACCCAAGCCTGAAGGCTATGAACCGGGTCAAGAATCCTCTTCCTATCCCATCGGACTGCCAGCATTGCGGCGATACAGTGGAAATTGTTCATCATGATGAGCTTTATGGTCGGTCCTACGGAGACTGGCCTTGGGCATATCGCTGTAAAGGATGTGGCTCTTATGTTGGTATGCACCCATTCACCAACATACCGCTTGGCACCCTCGCAACCACTGAGATGCGTGAAGCAAGGAAGCGCTGTAAATCGCCGTTTGAGGCGCTTTACAAGTCAGGAAAGCTTACCAGAAGTGATGCATATAAGCGTCTAGCAGAGAAGCTCGGCATTGAACACGAAGCTTGTCACTTTGGCTGGTTTGATGTGGAAATGTGTCATAAAGCAGAGCAAGCAGCACGAGAGATATTCATCGAGATTTACCGCTCTTAGCACCTAAGTACAGTTGCTAGTCCGAACTTTCATGAGAGTCTGATTATGAAACAGATTTTACGGAAGCAGAGGACAAAATCATGTGCAAAGAGACTCTGAACAAAACTCTTGCCGAAGCCAATAACAGTACCGGTTACTTTATGCCAGTCTGGGTAATGGATGAGCTGAAAAAGCATATTCCATCCGGCGTGATGAAATGGGCTGAAAACCAATGTCACGCATTTGGAAAAGAGCAGGAGTACCGACTTGAATCGGTTCGCAACCGGCCACCAGTCGGCGCATACGAACTGACATGCTCAAAATGCGGCGGTGACAATGTGGTTAAGGACGCATTCGCATCGTGGGATGTCAATGCTCAGGAATTCGTCCTCTATGCGACATACGATGAATCCTACTGCCATGACTGTGAAGAGTCAGTTTCATTGAATGAATCTGTCATTGCCACCAGCGAGGCTTCGCAATCATGAGCCTCAACGGTGCCTTTTCGGAAGAAGAATCCGTGCAAAGAATACCGATTATCGTGTCTGGCCTCGAAGGCTATGCGGAGAAATCGTGCGGAGGATGGGGCTTCTACGGCAAGTGGGCTTCTCATACTGGCTATCGCCATACGCATGGGTCCGAGCTGGACAAAGAAGGTCTACAGCATGTTGCCGAGGAGCTGCACAGGGAGCAGTCACCTCTCTGCTACCTGATCGGAGACGAACATAAAGAATTTGGTTGGAAGAAGGTCCGAATCAATATGCACGGTCATGTAGAGATTCGACTTCCTCAGTGGGCAGATACTTCAATCAAGGATGCGCTGTCTTCTCTTGGTGTTTGCATGAGCTGCCCAAGTAACTGCTATTGGGTCTTCCCTACAGACGTTGAGTTATACCAAGCAAAGGAGGTGCTGGAACCGCTACTTCAGCCAAATACTCGGTTTGCCGACGAGACCGACCTCGCACGCAAGCTTTTAGAAAACTTCCCCTCTTCGGAGTTGGGATTTAGAGAAACACAACTATCTCTTTTTTAACCAGAAGGAACCTTAACATGACAATCGAAACATCTATGATCGTCCGTACCGTACATACCGAAAAGGTGACAGCCCTCTTCGCCTCAACTGACATCGAGATTCTCAACCAGGTATCTGATGACTCCGAAGGTATTACCAAACTACAAATTGGCGGGATTAACTGTCGTGGCGATCTTCGGCTTGAGGTAATTCTCGATCACCTCCGGCAGCAGGGCATCTCATACAGCTATTATTGGCAGGAGCACAACTGCAATCAGGGCGGTGAAAGCCACTATCGCTCCAATGGCAAGGAGGATCAGCACCTGTCTTGGATGGACTATGAGAAGGATGTGGTTAATATTGAAGATGTACGGCAGGCCGTGGCCCAAGGGGAGACAGCCGTTCTTGAGCTGCTAGAGGCCTCGGAAAGCCGTTTTACGCCTTGGGATTGGAAAGAGGTGGCCGCGTAATACCCGGAGATTATCCACAGAAATTGGTGGATAACTCTTGGTATAATCTCTGTCATGACTTGATATATCTGGGCTGGACCCACTTGGTTAGAATATGATCAGATTACAGAATAAATTAACTGATTATCCGTTCAGTCGTCGTGAACGGTTCTACAACGTACTCGGACTGATAATTCTTGCGGTGGCAGGAATTGCAGCTCTGATTGCGTATGGCCTGGGTCCACTATTCACTGGTAAGCCTTGGCAGCTCGTATCACCGTGGCTTCATGTGATCTCCGCCATCACTGGAGCCTTATTGGTATGGCTGGGTTCAGGCCATGCTATCAAACAGGAGGGAGCCGCAATGGATGCTTCTTTAAAACGGTTTTGGCCGTATCGGGTTTTACGTTGGATAGTAGCCAAGGTGTTTAGCATCATCTGGTTTGTCATCACCTTAATTTTCTTTGCCTGGATCAGGCAAACACCATCAAGCTCACCAGGAGCATATGACCAACGTGAGCGAAATGCTGATGACATCTGGGATGGACACCCGAAACACTATTATGACAATGATCCACCAAAGCCGTTTTCATAAGTCAGGCTAATCCCAAGAGTATCTGGCTTTCTTGCCTGAACCCTTTCCGAGGCTTTTTCGAGAAATAACCTTTGATTCAAATTCAAAGTCTTCACTGATTTTAACAATAATTAGCTTGTTAAAATTACCAGCCCTTTTTACCTCAACGTTGTTACTACCTTTCTCAGGAGATATGGTTTTAATTTCAACCCAATCGTTACCTATACGACCGTCGGAACCTTGTGTGCCTGGTCGATGACGCTGAACACCATGTTTTATTTCCGCATAGAGCTCACCTAGCTCCCCCCATATTTGAAGATAGCGCCCTGTCAGCAGGTGATATTCATATGCTGATCGCACTAAATCCTCGAAAACCTGAATGACCTCGACTATTTGTGCTTGGGGGTATTCAGATATGAGCTCTTGGTGATGCAATTGGCTATTTATCCAGTCCCAACTAATCCATTCACCGTCTTCATATATGCCGTCACCGGACTCCATTGGACGACCCGTCATCGAACATCGCATAAAGTTCCTTCGCTTCTTTGCAGTCCCCTGGATGCAAGGGAGTAATTTACATCAAGGCTTAATTTCTGTTATCGGAATCCAGCGCTGACCATCCTTTTGTTGAAGCAGAACCAGGTTATTCTTAATCTCGACAACCAACCCCAGTTGCGATTGATCTCCGGGCTTTAGGTTTGCCAAGAATTTGGCCTGATCACGCATTTGTTCATATTCTGGATTCGCCCCATAAGCCAGAAAAAGAGAAGTAAGCTCAGGAATACCTTTAACCGCCATATAAGGAGTTTCAATGTAATCAACATTGCGCGCTGAACCATACTCAGTTTTATTGATTCCCTTGTTGGGATCTGCCCCGTTATCAAGAAGCATCTTCGCGAGATTTCGTCTTTGCTCGACATTGAACTTCCGTTCTGTCGTTACCTCGTAGAGCAATGGCTTGTTCACGAAGACATAATCTAGGTCGAAGCTGGACATAAATGGTTTGAACATATCAACAAACTTCACTGCTGTTTCATAGCTTGAATGATAGTGCCCAGAGACTCCAAGATAGAACGCTTTACTGGTTGGCTTCATTCCCAATCTTAGGAGTTCGTCAACAACATCAATCGCTCCCCATGCAGTAGCCTCCTCCAGGGCATCGTTACGCTCGTATCGTGCTTCCTTTATGAATTCCGGATTAGCACCTTGCTTTAACATCGACAAGGCAGCGTCATACTGCTTATCAAGCAACAGGCATTGAAACAACGTCTGATATTTGCTTTTCAGATTTGGATCGAGTTGATAATTACTCGTCACGTCATAGGCCAGACTGCAAAGACGCTGATCCATAGCTTTTTGAGCGATGGCTTCGATTTCAGGCTTGGTGTATGCGCCAGATTGAATGGCTTCTATAACAGCCTTGTTGTCTTTGTTTATACTTGCATCAAATACCAGTTGGTCCGGTGATTTCTTTCCAATCGTTGAGCAGGAACTCAGAAAAATACCGCAGGTAATCAGAAGAGTGATTTTTGTAACTCCAAACATTTAGTGTTCCTTGCTCTTTAATAGTAATTTAGCCTCAAGACTTCTCTTCAGGCACCAACGTCTTTTATATGCATTTGCCGTTTCTGATTTGACAGCTACATTGAAGTCTCCATATGACCGTGCATTAAGAGACGGAAGCCAATATATCATTAGGTCTTCTGCTAACTGTCTCGTTTCAAGGTACGCAGCACTTCGTTCATACGCTAGCCGACCAGCTACAGATAATCTGAATGTCATCGTGCTTATGAGGTGGTCGCAATCCCAATCTCTCATTTGTGGCCTGATGGCATTTTTATCAATGTTGCTTACTTCGATGAAATAAACTTTATCATGCATATTACTTTTCTTTAAAAAAGCCCTGCTTTTGCAGGGCTAGTATGCTTCTTTGTTACTTCTTGCCGCCGCTTCTGCCACGGTAGGCCCGATAAGCTGCACCTCCAGCCCGACCAGAAGCCCCTCGGAATGCCCCAGAGCCGGAAGCGGTACCGCCACCTACTCCTCCCATACCCATACCACGAACCATTCCTGCGCCAGCATAGGCCATAATGGACAGCCAAATACCGGGTAGCAGGATAATAGAACCGGCACTGACAGCAGAGACAAGGAAGCTGTTGGTTGCTATATCAAACCAGCCCGCTTGGGACATATAAATGTCCAATACCCGGTTATCAAACCAGAAAGCCGCAGCCCAGATTGCATTGATAAACTCAAAGCTGAAGTAGACCAAAGCGATAGAAACAAAGGCACTTAGCCGGTACTGGCCGAACAGCAAAACAAACGGTGCCGCCATAATGACGACCATCTGAATCAAGGCCAGAATCATTGGCCCAGCAACCTTAACCATCTGTCTCATCGTATGGGTCTGTAAAAACTCATCAATGCTGGTAAACAGGCCTGCGCCAGCGAACACCACATCCGCGGCCTCTTTGTACCATGACTTGTCTGTATCAAAGTTATTGCTCAGATCCACGTCGGTCTGAGAACTCAGGTTCGCGGCATCAGCTTGGAGGATCATCTTGATGATCAGGTCTTCCTTGGTGTTGTCATCCGCTACACCAACGGTTACAACTTGTGATCCCCAATCCATCCAATCATCAAGAATATCACCGGCCTCATCGGCTGGGATGTCATCGAGGATAAGCTGTCTCAAGCCGAGGGCTTCGTTCACGACACCTGGGCCTTCTTCACCAAGCCAGACTTCCCGGCAATACGGATGAGCGCCAGTTTCATGCGCAGCGTCAGAATCCCTGATTGCCGCTTGCCGGTTGAATCCAAACCTCTCCATGTTCCTCATATAGGCTTCTGGGTGCCGGTAGTATTCATCCACCGCATTCAGCAAAGTTCGAGAGCCGATCCAGTCTACATCCTGAACCGCTGAGATATTTGCCGGTAAAGCGATAGGATTCAGCTCGAAACGCTCCAGCGCCTTTTTGTAGCAAACTTCATGGAAGTCACGAACGCGCTGCCTCAGTTCAGGATCTTGAATGGTGATCTGGCTGATACGCATCAGCATGAACTCATAGTTGTTCACGCAGGACATGGACTTGATTGTTGTATGGGTGACTGCGCTGGACAGAAATTCCACGAACGACCAGGCTACTGGCTTATACACACCGATTCCGCCCATATCAGCGAAGCTGTCATCATAAGCGGTGGCCGTATTATCGCCCTGCCCTTCCGTATTCGCCGGAGGATTACAGTCGGGGATCTCCAGATCATATTTGACCGTGGCCAAGTCGATTTCCCAACCTTTATAAGGAATCACGCAGAGCATCAACACCAAAATCATGCTCACGACCTTGATTTCTAGTCCTTTAATGGTCGATTCGGCATCGCTGTCTTCATAGTTGTCTCGGAAGTTTGTGATAACCGCCGCGATAAACGGAATCAAAGCCAAACCAGATCCCACAAGGACATCCCAAATGGCTTCATACATGTTCCACCCAAATAACAGGGTGTAAATTTCGAGAAGATTATTCGCTACCATTCTTTTCAGAGCCCAAATTGCTGGATGATGACCACTTCAAAGAACGCCAGCATAAGCGCGACTTTCCACCATTGTGATTTCAAATACTGAACATCACGCTCTCGCTTCTCTGCATATTGTGCTTGGTCTTCATCGGATAGTTCGCCTGGATTAAACCGAGGCCTCGTCATAAACCGGCAAATTGGTGTCCACGCCGCCATTACAGCCACGTAAAAGCCGATGCGGTACCACATCCAGCCACCAATCAGGTCTACTCCCTTAATTTCGTCTGGTTTGACATCAAAGATGGCGCTGAAAATCATGCCAAGCACCATGAGGGCCAGAAGGCCCCCAACGCTGATGACAAAGAATTTGCCTACGCTTTTCATCAGTTCGGCTGTCCCAGTTGGTTGGTACCTGAAGCCTTGCCGCGATCAACTTTGCGTGTGTTCTGAACGTTCTTCTCTTCCTGTCCCAGGATTCGGAGAATGGTGTTCTGAGCAATGGCTTGTCGGGTTTTGATTTCAAGGTCCAATTGGTCCAGTTCAACCTGCAACTGATCAATCGCATCGTTCACAACAATCTTTGCCGGTTCAAACGCCGCGACGTTTGGCTCCTTGACGCCAGTTCTGAGCAATTGAGTTAACAAACGTCCTTGCTCTACCAGACGAGCGTAGGCAATCTCACCCGCCAGCTTGCGGATCATTTCGCCCTGCCCTAGTGCATCTCGTTTGCGAATGGCCATGATGATAGCGTCATTAACGATTACCCCAGGAGGAGCTGAAACACGATTTAAGTTCTGCCAGGTCAACTGAGTTGCACCGGTAACCAGGTCTTCCAGATCCTCAATGAGGTCATCGGTCATATCCCTGTGCATGTAGGTCAACCCTTTGCCCGGCGTACCGCGCATCTTCTTACAGCCATCACAGGTTCTCATCTCGATGTCACCAAGAACTCGTGTTGACCAGTTCGAGGCAGCGACCGGCCCGTTCCAGTATTCCCAGAGAGGAGTACCCTGACCGTCAGCAGGTCCTACGGTGGAAGTGGCACAACTGTTTGCCCGATCAAACATGATGTTGTAGCCGACCTGAACCACGTCCGTCAGAGCACGAATAGGTTGCTGGCCAGTTCCCCCTTTATTGGTACCGCAAGCCCACTCTGCACCGGCATTACCGTGGTTGGTATCATCAAGCGCTTCCTTGGCACGAATCGCATCCCCACCAGAAGCATTGATTTCCTCAGCCCAGTTATTCGTCTTAATGGATAGCTTGTACTTCTCAAACGGGAAGGATTGCTCTCCCATCAATACCCGAGACATCTCCTCACAGGAGGTTTCTGCCCACTCAAAATCCATCTTGCCCTGCAAAATACCCTGCTGAAGCATGTCATACAGACCGGGATTGGCACGCTGAATTGCCAGAGCTGGCAAACTCGCTACTGCACCGGTTGCAGACTGAATGATGTTATCCATCATGTTCCGGAAGCCCTCGGTAATACCGTTAAGCTGGTTACTCACCGAAATGCGCGGATCGAACTCACCACACTCCATATTCAGGTCCCAGCCAATCCCTAACTCCAGGATGGGCACGGTATGGATTCGAGTAGGTGCATCTGAAATGTAACCACCACCAATTTCGTAATCGATGGCACCCTTCAGACGTGGCGAGTGTTCGAGGCTGTCTGCGGTTGCTACACCCGAGAGCGCAGCGCACAGCATGACTGCCAGACCTTTATATAATCTGATTTGCATTGTCGTTGTTCCCCTTCATTAACCCGTATGAAAAATCAGTTGCTGGCCTTGCCGCGTACAGCACTTGTAAGACTTCCAGAAATTCCAGATATAGCTGCCATCAGTAGAACGCCGATTACTCGAAGGATTACCGCCATACGGGAAACGCTGGCAGGAACTGTCGGTACGAGGATAAAGCATCTGCCAAATACCCGTGTCTTCTCTGTCCTTGTCCAATGGATCGGATGGCCAGTACCCGTCCTGGTCGGCCTTATCAATGGTGTAATAAAGATGAGGCTCACCAGAGCGAGTGATGAAATGTGCGGCACGGAACGCGGACAGCACACCTGCTTTCAAAGGATCTTGAGCCGTCATAAATCCGTGGCGTGGATAAATCGCACCGTAATTATTAGTCACTGAACCAAGATCCCAGGTGTTGATCAGCGGTAACCATGACTGCGGATAGAACATCTCCGGCACGTCCCAACGCCAGGCAATAGAGTCCAGGTTGGATATGAAATACGGGAAAAACGGAAACGTCTGTCCGGCACAGACTAGGCCGAACGTCGTTTGAGCCAAAGCGTTATACGCGATCAGCGACGGGTTGCCGTAGGCATCCACCAGTTTGAAGTAGAGGTTGGCGTGCTGATCTTTCTTCGCCTCTGTACTCACCCCACCACGGATACCAACATCATCAACGTTATAATCCTCAATCCAGGAGATGATGGTTGTTACCCATGAGGAATCGGCATCCCCCTGAGAAACCTGGTTAATATCCTGCGATTCCGTCCAAGGTTCGCCATTGGCCCGGTCATAGGACTGAATAACCAGATCAGGTACATGGTTCTTCACCTTTAATGAGGTACTGAATGAGCATACCGGTGGAACCAGACAAGTCATCCAAACGCATATTCCGCGAAGCTCCCAGTTCATACAGGACAGTGCCGCTGACATGGTAGCCTCACTGATCTCCAGGGTATTCATTACTCCATCATATTGATCGTTCGTCTCACCATGACATGCAATACACTCAACGCTCCCCCGCTCCTCCAGCATTTGCTGGGTATTCCCCATAGTCTGGTCACGAGCTGCATCAAGGTCATTCGGGTCAAACTGCGTCCATGTATCCGGATACGCGAATGCTTGACCTGCCATGCCGGATAAACAGAGCGCGATGACGACAAACAGTAGTTTCTTCATCTATCACCCCCTTTGTTGTTGAAGATTCTGATCGCCTCTTGTAAGGAGGTAACGCCGTAGACCACTGACTTGTCGTTAAACACAATGGCTGGCAGCTTTTTGATTCTGAATCGAATGGCGTACTCGATGGCCTCGCCACCCTCTTCCATCTCTTCATAAAGCGAACGCCAGTGCGGTCCATTAAGTACTTCACTGAATGCCTGCTGATTGGCGTCTCGATAATTTGAAGGCCCAACATTCGAGCTAAGCTTGGCTTTCACCATCTCGTTGAGCTTGGCCGTGGCATTGTTTTTGGTGTCCATGTTGTACACATGAACCACCATGTTGGGCGGCAGCTTGAGGTCTTCTCGAACAGGAACAGCATCTGTTTGGAATACACGGATATTACTGATTGGATTGGCTAATACCGACTGGCAGCCAAGCACCAGAAGTACAAAAAGAAATCTTACGGGCGTCATACAGAAACTCCCTCTTCCTGGTCAGCCTCAATATCTTCCTGCAATACCTTCAACACTTCAGAATTTGCTTGTTCTTCTGAAAGTGCAGCACTCTCACGCTCAAGACGGGCGAGAGTTTCTCTGGCTAACGCTTTTTCCTTGCTCATAGCCTTGCGCGGCTTAGGGTCTTCGGGCTTTTCAGCGATACCACGGTAGTAGTCAATCATGCGACCGACATATTCAGCAGCTTCAACTTCCGTGATACCAAACTGCCTCATGTACTTGGCACGTTCTGTTTTTTCGTCTTTCTCCGTCCCTGCAAGACTGAGGAAAAGTGAAGGCGGTACGTTCCGGAATAGAGCTTCCATGTTTTCCGAAAGAACCACCCCCTCGGTGTACTTTTTGGGTTCCTTCTTCGCAGAGAGCATGAGTTGCTTCTGCTCTTCGTTGAGACTCTTGAAGCGGGCGATGTCTTCAATCTCGTCTTGAGGCATTACCAAGCAGATCCACCACTCAATCATGTTGAGCATCTTCTTGGCTGCATTCGGGAAGTCCGCCATGTTCTGCGTGGCTACCCACCACCAGGCCCCCAACTTACGCCACATTTTCACGACCTTCACAACAAACGGTGCCAACAGCGGGTTCGTTGTGATGATGTGGCCCTCGTCCGTCAACATAACGATAGGACGCTCATCGTGTTGATGCTTCTCCGCAAGGTTGTTAATGCGCATCATGATGGAGGTGTATGCGATAGCAAGCTGGGCGTTGTAACCTTCACGGGCAAATGTAGCCAAGTCCACGATGGTCACATCGGTATCAGGCCAAGCTTCTCCATCGGTGTTGAACACTTCACCCTCAAAGCCATCACAGAACATCCGCAGAGATTCACCCATCTCAAAAGCACGCATTCTTCTGTGCTCAGGGTAGTTGTCATTTTTGTTGATCATGCTGAAGCCATCAGCAACATCTGAAGTCATGGTACGGCGACCTTCCGACCGCGCTTTTCTTGCACCATTGAGAATGGCATCCCGAATCATTCGACGGTCTGCACGGGTGAGCTTTTTAGCCTCTTCTTCTTCACCACCGGTGATCATGAGTGTGGCTATGATTTCCATCTCACCCATAATGTCCCGCTGTTCATCTCCCTCATCGTCACCGTCGCTGTCTTCTGCCATCATCATCTCGGCGATGACATCCATAGCGGCCTTATCTCGAACGTGCTTTCGCTCCAGCTCAGTCAGTTCGTTATAGGTTTTGTAGGTATCGTCGATTTTAATTTTCTCAGGGATATGAGCTCTGAGGTCATCTTCAGTGATCATGGAGGTGTCACTGACGATTCGAGAGCCAAGAAGCTCCTCTTCGTCTGCATCCAACAACTTGTCCGCATCAACGAACGGCGGCAGCGTTACGCCAGCACCGGGCTTCAACTGCACTTTGTTAACGGTCATGTCCTTGTCAGCGAAATAGTCCGCCAGAAGTCCAAAGGAGTTACCGGCTTCGATGATGTACAAACGAGGCCGTAGCAAAGCCATGATTTGTGAGGCCATATTGGTAATCGATGCAGACTTACCCGCACCAGTAGGCCCGAGGATCAGACCATGCGCGTTCTTCTTCCGGTCCTGACTATGGAACGGATCGAATGATATTGGTTCGCCGCCACGGTTATACATGGTCTGGCCGGGATTGCCGGTACCGCGATGTCGGCCAAAGACCGATGAAAGATTTGCCAGGTGCTGAGACCAGACCGGACGAGTGGCTTTGTAATTACGATCCATCTTTGGCTCGTAAACCATCGGCAGGTTGTATATGTAGGCATCCAGACCCAGAGATTCATCTTCTTCGCGTACTGGCGCTAACTGATTGGTCAGCAACATTGTGCTGACCTGGTTTGACTTCTTGCGCAAATCCTTCAGGTTTTCACCTCGGATGTACACACACATCATGGCACGGTACAACTTGTGTTTATTGCCCATGAGGTTCTTGGCAATATCACAGTCCTTACGTGCCATAGTCGCATCTACAGATTCGCCCTTGGACTTATCCTGGATACGATTAATGTGATTCTGAACTTCATCCTGGGGAGTAATGATGATCGTGGTGGCCATAATGGTACCAGGAGGCATTTTGTCCATCATGCAACTGGCTTTGCCGGTTGAAGCACCATCTGGTGTCACCGAGCCGACTTCACCTGAGATCTGGCCAATCTTTGGGGTTCGACGGAGTTTGTGTACGCGAATACAGCGATGGGGCAGCTCATCAAAGGTCCATGTCTGATTTTCAGCGTCTGACTTCGGCAAATTGAAGAACAGGCTTTCCGCTAGGTCATCGCCGTAGGGAAGATCATCTTCATCAACGTAGCTGGCCAACTCACGGAATTTACGCTTATCGCCATTCGTCAGAAGTGGACGAGGATTGAACCAACCCAACATCCACTCGTAGAACATCTTCCCGTTATTCCGGATCAGCGAAATACCAGCATCCCTGAATGCGGTTTCCAGTTTCTGGATTACATCATTCAGCTCTTCTTCTGGCGTCATGCCAGCATAAGATTT
Organism: Vibrio tubiashii ATCC 19109; assembly: GCF_000772105.1. Classification (NCBI taxonomy): domain Bacteria; kingdom Pseudomonadati; phylum Pseudomonadota; class Gammaproteobacteria; order Vibrionales; family Vibrionaceae; genus Vibrio; species Vibrio tubiashii. The sequence goes on along the minus strand of NZ_CP009357.1, from coordinate 17,993 downwards.
CCACTTTGGCGGAAGTCTGCGATAGACCACCATTTTGATGCGGCGGATCTTGCCTCCCCAAGGAGCATCAAGGACTTCTTTATCCTCGAACAGACCGCCCTCCTTACAGATGCCCCGTAAGTGCGCCTCCATGATGTCCAGCCACTCTTTGGTGTACTTGGTATCCTTGCAATAGGCCTTCGGATAAGCACGGAGTTTGTCGATATACTCCTCCATGTTGTCATCGTCATAGGTATATTGCTGAATGATCCACGGCCCAGATGGAAGCTCCTCGAAGCAGTCCTGAAGAGCATCTTGAATCATGTCACGACGATCCTGGAGCCAGTTGTATGAACGGCCTTCAGTCGCAATCGGCACTATGTCGAAAACAGCACCTACGGATTTGCCGTCATCGAGTAGGATGGTCTGAGATTCTGTTTGGAACTCGTACCAGGGAAGTTTCTGCACAAACGACGAAGGTCTGCCATAAATGCGAGCAGCGTCCATCGAGGTCAAAGGTTTCTTCTTCCCTTCTACCTGTTCCTCAGTCTCGGCTTCTGGCTGAGGCTGATTTGCAACAGGCTCCTGATCGTCTTTTGGCGGAATAAAAACTTCCTTCAGCTTTTGCGCAAAACTCATTCTCACTCTCCCTCAAAGCTGGATTTCATATCGCTGATCTCACCTGGCAACGCATAGTGCTCCCGCTCCCACATTTTGAATTCGGTGAGATAGCCTGGAATCGGCACTTGCGTATCGGCAGCCAGGTGTGGTGCAACAAACATGTACATGGTTGGATTGGGAAGCGTTTTGAATCGAGCTTCAAGCTGAGTCTTCTCAGTACGGACGTAATCGCTCAAGACCACATCTCCCTCAACCATTGGGCGACGAATCAACGAACGTTTGTCATACAGTTCACCATCCCCGATGCCCTGCATGTGTCTGTTGTAGACTTCCTTCATGTCGTGCTCTGGTACCGGAATAATGGAATCCTTGGTAGCACAGGCACTCAACATACTAATCAAGGTGACGGTCAGAACGACGGTTAATATTCGCATAGTGATTTACCTTTCTACCTTCTGGGTCATAGTCAATTTTTAATTCCTCTGAAATGTGAATAGCCAGCTCGGTACCAGGTGGTACATAGATGGCGTCAAAGGAATTTTCTTGGCGTGCATCCAGCCAATCAGTCACCTCGTTAAGGCCTTCTGAAATAGCTGTATTTTTGGCAACAATCTTCGGATCACCGGTTAACCCACTGGTCAACCCGCCATTGTTATTGGATTGTGTGGTGAACTGGCTTGCGGCTTCCGCATTTGCATATGAAGCGGCTGCGGTAAGCCCTACCCGAGATGTCAGATATGAAGCAGCGTTTGTAATTCGCTGACCAGTAATGCATGGAATACCATTCTTATCTGAGAACCATGCGATCGGATCTGTTGTTTTTGTACCTGGTTCCGGGAAGGTCACAATGGTTCCATCCTGGAATGTGAACGTCATGGAAGTGATCTCCCCACTCACACAAGAAAGGGTCCAGTCTCCCTTAGCAATGCCCGACATTTTGATGCCGGTAACACCTGGTATATGGATGCCGTTGGAGGACAGGTTTTCCTCACCCACCATCACCTTAAACGGATAAGGGTCGATAACCTGACCATTGATCGGAATACGTCCAAGCATGGCCGTCATGGAAACTGAGCCAATCAAGGTACCGTTAATTGGAATGGTGTAAGCTTTGACAGACCGCTCTTCTTTGGTTTGCTTCTTGGACTTAGTTGGTCCTTTAGCTAACGCTGGAAGATTTTCTTCTGCTGCTGCACTGAAATCAGGAAGACTGATCTTTGTCGGATCACGCGGGTCCACATTGGCGTCAATCGGATTCGTCCAAACAACCTGATCAAAATCAACCTGCATACCGTTTTCGTCATATCCCAAACCACTTGGAATTCCGGCATTGCCAATGTCATAACCGTTCGCAGTTGTGTTGCCGCCCTTTTCTTTGCCTCCCTGCTGTAACTCCTCAAGGCGCTTTTCGAGTTTGCTGATCAGGCCACGAGTAAGATCTTGAGTGTGCTCCAGCTCGCGCTGCTTTTCCGCTGCATCTTTTTCTGCATTAGAAAACCGGCTATTGATTCGCTTATTAAGGCTTTCCTCCATCTTCAGGAGTTTGTCGATCTCTTGCTTTAGACGCTTGTTCTCTTCCTGAAGCTTTACTGAGTCTTCGCGAACCGCACGAGTTTCATTGGTAAGCGTTCTCATAGTCTCAACTGGACTATCAACGTCTACACCGTACTCTTCTTCAAGAAACCCCTCTTCAAGTGGGTCAATAGCGAGGCCGTTGTCCGGTTGTGCAGGACCGCTCTCAATAGCAGACAACCCGGTCAATTCAGTCGCTTGACCAGGCGCTTGTGCGGTAACTTGCTTTTCCTTGCGGCCCTTCATCACAACAACCAAAAGGATGACGACGATTACGACCGCCAAGGCTTTGATAACAATATTTGATTTCATACCGAAGCCCCTTACTTGTGTTTATGGCGGTTGCGCTTCTTCTCCGCCTCCGCTTTTTCTTCAAGTCGCGCGATTTCTTCAGCCTCCGCTTTGAGGTCCTGATAGTAGGTCCAGGGGTAAAGCGTCTCCTTCAATGGCTTTTCTGAAATCAGGTACAGCACAGTGCTGTCACCCGGCGTACCGTTTGGATACAACATATGATGTTGGAAAGTAGCGTGAGAAAACGGCAGATTGAGATCGAGGTAGTTCAGCTTTACCTCATCTTCAGAGGTGTTCTTGATGTGAATAGCTGCCAGATAATAACCACCACCCTGGTAGGCTAATATCGGTTTGGAATACGTCTTGTATTTGTTCTCACCCTTAAAGACACGAACCGCTCCCTTTACTCCCAAAGTCGTCTCAGTGATTCCGGGACGATCACGATGTAGTCTCGTTGGTCCATATAGTCGTTGTGCCGCAAACCGAGTCAAATCAACTGGTGTAATAACCGGGATGTCCATCGGAGAATCTGATACCTGACGCTCATCTTCAGGAACGACGTTTTCAGATTCCAGAAGTATCCGAATATCTTCCAACGGCTTTGCATTCGGATCTTCCTTCCCAGCAATCAGGTCGAGAAGAATGACGCGGCCATCTGTCAGCCGCTTAACTTGTACACGCTGCTTGTCAAACTCTTCATATGGTAGAAAATGCACCGCCCCCTGCGCCGACTGTACCCGGAACAGCTTTTTCATCTGCTGCCCTTTAGTAATACCTACCTGAACGTGATCACCAAACTGAATACTGCGTTCTTCTCCCTTTCGCAGTTCGATAGTGACTGGCAGATTGGTGTAGTGAATGATTTCTGTCGCTAAAGCCGAGCCGCTATAAAACCCAACCACGGCGACAATCAATGCTGCTTTATTAAGTAGTTTTTTCATTGTTATCTTCCCGCCACTTCGCCGCTCGTGTCCTGAACGTTTTCGTTTTCTTGCTGGTTACCTTCAAGACGTTTCGGATTTTTATAGAAGCCGTCCAGGGCCAAACCCCAGAGGTTGCACTCAGGATCAACATCCCATCGAACGATGCGAACGGGGTAACGCACAAAGATGTCTTTCACGATCTCTGAACGGAATGTCTCTTTGATATTCACATCGTAAAAGGCAACCCACGAATCACCGGACTCAACGTACACTCGCTTGTCGGTATAGGGACGGTCTGGCATTTCCTGAAGAGCACGAGTACGGTTTAGCTCATGTCGTTTCAGACGTTGTTCGTAGTCACGCTCAAGCTCACCTTTAAAGCGAGGTGTGATGTAACAGCTAAGGCGATTAATCTGCTTTTTGTAATCTTCAACGCCTTCCACTGGCCAGTTATTCATTTGCTGGAAGATGTAATAGCCGAAGGCGTAGACGTTAAAAGGGTGACGTTCCTGGATACCGCGTGTTGAGCCAGAACGAAGATCCGGTGGAATATCAATCTTGATGTGTTCAGGTGCGGCCTTCCATCCAGCAATTGAATAAAACAAGGCAATTGCCAATATGCCGATAAGGATTCGCAGAGTCAGAATGTGAGAGTCCCGACCATCTAACGCTTTCTTTAATCTTGCCATCTAGCCTACTCCTCGGGCTCCATGTTGATTTTCTTAACGGGTTGATCTCGTCGGATGTCCCAACTCTGTGATGTCTCGATGTATCCGAAGTTGAAAAATGAATATTTCTTCTGCGCTTGCTTTTTCAGGTACACCACATGCAAGCCGTCAGGCATTCGTCGCTTGAGGCCTTGAAGGTATTTGCCCACAACCAGCAAAGTGCCTATGGCCATGCCGAAGCCAATACCCACTCCGAACAACGCCCAACCAAATGGAATGAGCAAGATTACACAGACGGGAATCCAGAAAATGATTGCGGCCACGATAATCATCACGACCTCGGTATCGGTCAGTCCCCGAAAGACGACCGGCTCTTCGATGAGCCGGTCGGGGATGAACTCGATTTCTCGTCCGTTCATTCCAGGTTCTTTCATTAGAAGATGATCCCGGCTGCCTCAGTCAGCAGGTAGACGACGAATACCAGAAGCAGTACGCCCATGCCGCCGTGCATACCCATGTCACCCCAGGTTTTCTTGCCAGCACCGATGTCGTTGTAGACAGCTACCATGTTCTTGGCGACCGCCAAGAAAGCGATGGTGCCAAGTACCAAGCCGAGAACAATCGCGATGTCAAAGGCATAACCTTTCAACAGGCCGATATAGTCACCATCAGCGGCCGCGTTGGTCGGGTCAGCAGTATCAGGTAGAGCAGCGTGAGCGCTGGAGAAGGCGAAGAACAACATAGTGGCCAGTGTAGTTTTCACTGCGGCCAGCTTGTCTTTGCAGGTTACGATCAGGTTTTTCATAGGATTAACTCCTTTAAGTACTTTGAAGGTTGGTTAGTTAACAAGTAGGTAAAGGAGTACCATCATCACAAAGACACCACGAAACCATACGATTATCATGTCCTTTGCAGTAATGACCTCCGCCCCATAGTCGTCGTATGCGCGGTAGCACAGCCAAGCGACATAAAGAAACACTGCCGTTGTGCCGATTGCCTGGATAGTCCAGAGAAGTTCAGCAGCGGTAAAGAAATCTCCCGTGCCTTCTTCAAATGCAGCAGATTGAGCAGCGTTCATTTTTGATGCTCCGTATAGTCACTACTGAGAGCATCGATGGACGATGGAACCACTGGCTCCATCGGCACCGTCAGATGATGAGAAATTCCGGCTTGGATCTTTCTCAGGTCATCTAACAGAACCTGGTAATCGAACGTCGTCCGATCGTTCGAGTTACTGCGCATCTTGGCGGTCATCACCAAGGCTTCCAGCGCAGCCAATTCATTTTTAATTTTTGCCAGCGCTTCACGCTCAGCCCATACATCCGCCATAGACACCTGCGGAAGGCTCACGAAGCTCACCAGGAGAAGAGTTATCAATTTGTTCATCATCGAGTCACTTGAATTTCAGGTGGAATTGCGATGGTAGGAATTAGAACAAACGGGCAGGCAGGAAATCTGATTTATTGGGTCATTACTCGATGACCCTTTTTTGATAAGAAAATGGCCGCTGAGTCGCGGCCATTGTGGGAGTAAATATTAAGTCTTTGCGCTTAGAGGTACTTCTTAAACTTGCTGGTCATAACCATCAAAACAAGTCCGAACAGGACAGCAAAAGGCGTGATAATGAAGTTAGGATGTATGCTGTTGGGGATGGCCAGATAGATTACCCACGCCATAATCAGAACCGGCATAGCAAAGCGTTTGGCCCAGTGATAGATGTACCCAGATTCATTGCCACCACACCAACGCCGTAAATCCCTTTGCATCAGTCCATCCGAGACACCAACTAATCCAAACAGGAGAAACGCCGGTATTGATAGGACCAGGATAGACAGTCGGATTAAGAACATAATCAGAATGTAAATGGCTGCCATAAAGTAGTTGTAATACTCAGCAATCAGCCCTTTGACCAACCGAACGAACTTACCATCATTTGCGTCCGGCGTTTTTGCAGAAGTCAGCATGTCCACTATCCCGGAATCAATGAAAAGGAAATTTACCACATCGGTAACCTTCCCACTCGCGGCCTGGACAGCCTCACCATTCAGGGAGTCACCATCGAGAGAGCTTCCCAGATAACTAATTTCTTTCCTCATCATTTCTTCAGCATGTTCATACCCGGTGTATCCCTGCTCTGGATAGAAGAAAACCATACCGATCCATTCAATGATAATGGACATTAAAGCCGAAAAGAGAAGTAACCCAATGACCTTGAATATGAGATCCAAGGTCTTTCCGATAAATCCTTTCTTAGCAACAGGGTGCTCTGCCCTGGCTACACTAGATTCCGCCATCTGCTATACCCACCATGCTTCTGCCGTGTGATAGTTCTTTTCCATTTCCTTGGTCAGCGCCTGTAAGTTCTCGGGCATCTCTTCATCGTCCTCAACCGGAAGCGGAAAACGTACTTTCCAAAGATGACCTCCATCAAGAAGGCAAAACGCCTGCCCTTTTGGTAATGCAGTCACATGACTTGGTTCCAGCATGGGCACGCGGAGCATTGAGATACGGTCTTGAGTACTGGAGGTAAAGTCGATGTTGTTCTCCGTATCAGACGAATCCGACGCACCCGATACAGTCATTTTTTGTGATATTTCCACTTCAGGTAACTGATTGGTAAGTAACTCAGCCGTATCCTTTTCTTTCACGCGAAGCATGATCAGGTTGTTGAAGTTACCCTCTACCTGACGTGCCTTAGCTGCATTGCCGAGCCGAGCTTCAATGTCCCCCCTGGACTGGGTGTAGGCAGTGATCTGCATACCGGAGCCACCCGATTTGTTGACCATCGGTAGAAACTCATCACCCATCAATTCATTGAATTCATCTGCGTGAAGGCAGATCTTGGGCATAGCGTTGGCTTTTCCATCCAACATCCCGTGCTGGAAACCGTGCTTGTAGATCATACCGGAGGTTGATACCAGGTCTGAGAACATGGAATTGCCTACGGCACTTGCAACCTCTGTGTCTGTCATGGCATCGAGTCCAACATAGACAATGCCACGCTTCCGGATGATCTGAGTCCAGTCAAAGATAGGCCGGTCATCATTCACATCGAAATAGTCCGGTGCGATGAGTTTGCCAATCTTTCCGGTTGTGAGCTTTTCAAGAAGTGGCAGTAGAGACGCTACCAGCTTGTCGAAGTAGGTCCGGTCATAACGCAGTGCGGAAAGCAAGCCAAGTACGATGGGATCACTAACTCCCATCTGTTCAACGTATTTCCGCAATGCTTCAGTTCGGGCGTTTGCATGTTTTGCCAACCTGGGATTTGACTTGTATTGCTTCTCGGCATCATGAGTCATGTCATTGATGTCTTCTACCCAACCCTGCTCCGCATTGCGCGGAAGCCACCATTCCAGGTATTCGCAAAATAGAGGTTCGATGTCCGTAACGTACCGAAGAATGTTGTTGTAATCCGGACGCTGGCCCAGGGACACAAGGGCACGAGCAACGATATTGATGAACCGCCAAGCGAATTCTTTAAATGCGGCACTGTTGCCTTCGGATGAGAGCTGACCAGAGATACGACTGGCCACTTCTGTAATTCGGGCAAAGTTGCCTACCGCGTTGTACCTGGCGGATATATCAGGAAACCCCAAATGAAAAACGTAAAAGTCGTCTTCCCTGCCCATACGTTTCGCGGCCATATACATCCGTGTTAATAACCCGGCATCAGATTTAGGATCAAATACAATGACCGGACCATCGCCGCGTCGAATATCCTGCTCTATCAAAATCTCTGCTAAACGTGTCTTACCCACACGGGTCGTTCCTAGAACGAGGGTATGCCCTACCCTTTCGCTCATTGGCAGAAGTACTTCTTCTTCGTTGAGTTCAACAGCATGAATGGCGGGATTGCCGCCTATGGGTGGAAGCGGTCTGAAAGGATTCAGCACATGATCTTTGCTGGTTAGTTTCGCGAGCGCCTGTAATTTGGTGTTCTCAACGTCTCTCTCGAACTTCCTGATTGCAGAGTAGATCTTGGAGGGCTCCAGGTATCTTTTGGCAGCCGGTGACAAGGTGTCTTTAAGTCGCTGGGTATGCTTCTGCCCCCACTTGAAGCCCTGCCCGAGGTAGAGATGATTTCGGTAACAAGGTATCTGTGAAGACGACATCGCAAATCGCGGGAGCCGTTTGAGGTTACGCTGATACTTGAGAATTTGAGTGCCTTGGTTTAACCGATACAAACCAAGTCCAGCAAGGATAGCCGCAGAGGTATACCCCACACTCGGTGTCATCATGAGTGTTGAAGGTGCGGTGCCGCAAATAATTCCTGCTGAAAGAGCAACTGTTCCCGACCACAGCTCTACTGGCGGCCTGAGTAGAACCTCTAGTGGATGATCTGCCATTAACGCATCACTCCCTGATTATCCATGTAGAACGGGTAATGTCTGATTTTTAAATGTTCAGCTAAACGATCGCCTGGAGTTGGTTGCATCAATACACCTTCACCAACAATTGATTGAAGCTCCTCCATCTGTTCTTTGGTCTGGATATTCACTACAAGTCCAATAGCTTTCTTCTCCTTCAACAACTCTTTGTTTGAATACAGCCATTTAATCGAAACGGGATCGTATCCGATGATGAACATGGGCCTCGTTGCCATCTGATATTTCACATCTCTGGCCTCATCCTCTGTCACCCGACCAACAGACATAGAGGCGGTTACCACCGGAAAGTGAGAGTGAACCAGCTTCTTTGAACGTCGTTCGTCGTAGAGCTTTTTCATGTGCTCCAGTGTGTTGTTGTTTTTTGGCAGATAAGGGTCAATAGGTTGACCTCCGCGATCTTCGATAACCTCGGTCTCAAACCAAGGCATATGCGGGGATGATTTCTGCTCTGCGGCGAAGGTCTGGCTGAAAGCCAAAGCCGTCCCGAGGAGGACGGCTATAGTTGAAAATTTTTTTAGATTTTTGCCCATAATGAAATGACCCTCTTTGTATAGTTTCTTGCTATCTCTTTGTCCTGTATTCGCTGACCAGGACGGTGATAACATCCAACGGCCAACTCCCAGCTATTGCACTCAGGCCTGTCGTATTGCTCTCTGAGGTGTTGCGCGGCTGCATTGAGATTGATGTAGGGATCGAAGGCTTCCCATAAACCTTTAAATCGTTGCTCTTGCCATCGCCAATTCAACTGTCCAAGCCCGACATCGAATTGTTTATCCCCTCGGTCTAACAAAGACTTCGCGAACAAGTACGCTTTCTCTCTACTGGGAAAGAAGTGAGGCTGTCCTCGATGGTTGATTGTCCAAGGCCACGGCAGAACTTTTGATCGCTCACCTGATGAAGTCAGAGATCTGGATTCATTCAGAATGAGAGCATAAAAAAGTTTCGCCGGTACCCGATTTTCTTCAGCTACCAGGCGATACATATCTGGAACGTTGTTTTGGTTAGCGATTGCAGAAACAGATACAAGTCCAAATAAGAAAATCAGGAGTATTCTCATAACCCACCACTACTTGTAGGTTGCTGTTACTGCTCCGGACTTGAGATCGACTACCCTCACCTGGGGCAGAGTGCTCATATCAATCCCCAGTTCTGTCGATTTGCCGTCATCGAAATTCAGGGTAATCGCTCTTGCTCGAACAACCTCTGGCGCGATTTTCATAAACGAGGCCCACTGGCCTATGTCATCGGAAGACGCACCTTGCTTGAAGAAAATGTCGAGTCGAGCGTTGTCACCAACTGATGCATGAAGTTCTTCAAACATCGATTTACAGGATTCTTTGCACTCAGAGTCAACGAAAAGAATCACTTGCTTATTGACCTCAACACGCTTTTCTTCCCACTCTCTTATCCAGGATGTGTTGTTGACAGCCAACTGATTGCCGAGGATGCGGCTGGCCGCACGCTGACGTTCAACCTCAAACGCCATTTCTAACTCCGCCCTTCTGGTTTCCATCTTTATCCAAAGCTCGGCGTATCGCTTCCGCTCCTGCGGGTCGGTCTCAGATACTCCTAAAGCGGTTATTGGATCAAGACCGGGGGACCAGATTCCACGAGGCCCACTCATGATTTGCTTGTACTTAACCCAGTCGGTCTCAGAAAGCATCCATTGTTTGGCCAGGCTTCTGTCTTTCTCGGTTAATGAAGAAGCAGCTTCTTTGTCGAGGGTGGACTTCATATCTGAAATCACAGTCGCACTATTGCTACCCTGCGTGTTTTGATTATTTGCGTAGGCTCCTGTGGCTACCCAAAAGCCTAATAAGATATATGCGAGCTTTTTCATCTATCCCTCACACTCGATGTCAACTTCAGTTACCTGGATCTGACCTTCATCGCCTCTTGGAGCCGTCAGGTCCGCAGTAAGAACAGGCCGATCACACCCATCCACCTTTTGAGGAGCTGGAGTGAGGTTACTGATGTAATAGCCATCTTTAGTACGGTAATAGCGGCCCCGCTCAAAAAGAGGTTCATCCGATACAATCGATTGCTCCGTGACTACCTCCACGGCGACTGGCTCTTGAGGTTCCTCTTTTCCCCAAAGCTCATAACCGCCAATTAACAAGACAAGGCCAACTATCCATTCAACAGGTTCCATAGTGCTACTCCTTAATGGTCAGTCGTTTTGTTTTTGAGCCATTCTGGAAAACAGCCTCAGAACCAATAGCGCCCTCAAGTCTCCAGCCCTTGTAATAATCACCCATAGTTAAAGGCACCCAGCTTCCGTTTTCCTCACGCAACATGACATAAGGCTGTGTTCCCCAAAGGTCGATGGAAGCAACGTAGGCACCTTCAATCAGGCTAGGGTCAGTATTCACCTTCTTCACCGGTGCTTTCTGAACAACTTTCTTTGGCGCACTCGCTGCCCTAGCGTTGAGCTTTTTTATCTGATCACTCAGCTCATCAATCTGTTTTTGGTGTGAGTCAATGGATGCACTGTTGTCTTCCAGACTTCCCTTGAACCCATTTAACTCACCGCGCATTGCACTGATGGTTGCTTGCAGCTCTTGAATGTCTTTACGGATGGCATCAATGCTAACCAAGCGGTCTGAATTAGACTGAACGCCCTTCTGAGTTCCTGCCAGTTCTGCTGTCAACTCGTCGGTTCTTTTATTTAAGGTGCCAATGGCCGCATCCAGGCTGTCCACACTATTCATGGCTGCCGTCTGACCAGCTTTTTGGTTAATCACTGAGTAGCCAGCTATACCTGCTGCACTTACTGAGACAAGAAGAGCGATCACACCAATAAAGCTACCGGTCTTCTTCTGCTTGGGTGCTTTTACTTTTTGTGGCTTCACGTTATGTGGCTTCTCTTGCTCACCAGAAGAATGGATCTCTTCCACTTCGCCAATGTGCGGTTCCTTGGCTGAAAATGAATCTGCGTCTGACGCATTGAGTTCTGAAACACTGCCATTCATTTCGGCTTGATCGAATGCATCATCGACAGGCATATCCGACAAAGACTCATCTTTGGATTTTCCACCGTCGATCGTGCGCATGAGGGACTGGCCTAATTTTGACTTGGACATCATTCACTCCTCGCTAACTTGGTTGACAACTCGTAGGCAACTTTCCGGTGTACTGGATCGACAACCAATTCAAATGCATCACCACTCAGCGTATGGAGTGCTTTGTCCAGAGTCATTGGACCGATATTACGATGCACTTGAGGTAACGGAAGACTGAGAAGTGTTTTAGCCTCTTCGCTCAAAACAGTTTTATCCGCGAGCACGTAACCGGATCTTGCAAGAAGAAACTCAACAGTTTGGCCAACTGTTTCCACGCTTTGTGGAATCCGAGTCTTGATGACAACCTTGAGAGGATTGAGCTGATCTACCGGGGGGATGTTTTTCACATAGGTATATCGCCCAGTCTGCATTACTTCAATGCGATTGGACTCCCCTATGTCTAAGGGTTTACTTTCCGCTGATGCCAATGTGCTGAAACAGCACATAGCTACAGCAATTGCGGTCTTCTTCATGAGCTATACCTCCAACATTATTTGGCAGAGGTACAGTACAAGATCACATCTTTGAAATTACTTTTTTTGGGTCACCGCTAAATGACCCTTTAAAAACAGAAAAGCCTGCGCGATGGCAGGCTTCTCAAATTCTTACCAAGGCTCGCTTGGTATTGCAGTTCGGGTATAGCGAGTACCCCTGTTAAAGTACGATCCTCTATGGGGCGTTCGGATCATTGTTCCCCAGGATTTCGTGCAGGCTTATAGCACTTGCACGGCATGGCTGCGCCACACAAAAGCCACTCGTATAGTGTCATCATCATCACAAGATTTGCTTGCTGGCTAACCGAGTTCATTAGCAATTCTAAAGTCACTGTCGTGAACGCTAATCAGAATATCCCCAAGACAAGAGATACTCTGATTAGCACTCACAAAACAGATTGTTTCTCAAAACCAATTCGCGGTAGTTTTGAAGGGTAAGCACTGATGGATGCTCTGAAGTGAAGAGTAGCAAAGCAATGCTTTGCAGCTAAGCCCGAAAGCTGTCAGGAAGTATTAGTTGAATTTTTGCAGATGATCTCAACTTGGTCAAGGACATATGCCTCTCATGACCTGCTCATATGATCGCGGACCTAAGCTCGGCTTTTTCATCGACCGCCTGATCTATGGAATCCAACATACCCTTGATCAGTTTAAGGTTCGCATTGATGTAGATGAGCTCTTCTTCCGTTTCTTTCAATCGAAGTTTTCTTTCGTCATCAAATACGCGGAGATACTCAACAATAGAATCGGCATGAAGCCTGTTGTACTTCCTATCACGCTTACTCGACTTAAACCGCCAGTAATACTTTCTTGAGTTACCATCCGATCGCGCTGCAAGCGTCAGCTCAAAATTCTCTCCAAATAGACTCACCAACTCCTCCTTGAGCTCCTCTACTCTCTGCCCGAGCATCTCCTTGAATGCTTCAATTTCTTTCCGGTACAGATTCAGGCGTCCTGCCTTATTATCCTTAAAAGGTATTATTAAATTTATATTTAAAGGAACCGACATGTAATTCTTACTCCCGATCCAAGCAGCAAAATTGGTATTGAGCCAACCTGTAAGCCTACTATTGTGCCAATTATCTACCTGTCATGATCCACTTCCAGACTGGTACTGAGCCAAGATCTCTCCGCCAAAAAAAAGGTGCGCTTGGCACCTTTTTCACTATGACAGCACAAAGCGCTGTTAGGCAGTGGCCACTTTCTTCTTAGCAGAGCGGGTCATCTCTTCATCGGCCTGCTTTAGTACTCGATCAAGCTCTGCACCCAGTTCATCTTCGCTGCTTGAATTAGCTTCTTTCGCCGCAGCCTTGGATTTATTCTCCGCTTTACCCTTTTCTAAAGCCTTGCCCATAGTTTGGAGTCGTTTCATTGGCAATGGAGGCGCATTGTCAGATCTTGTTGTACCTTCAAGATAACCAACCTCCAAATCTCCCATCAGCTCTTTAGCCTTTTGGGCCTTTTGATTGTTTGCTGCCATATCATCTCTGGTAACCCCAGTATGTCTATAGCTGAATACCATATGCAGGACACTGCGCACACGCTTTTCGACTCTCGCAAGAGTCTCGAACTTTTCCTTGTTTGGTAACAGACCGATGTGGTTGGCCAAAAGTACCTTGAGAACGATTTGGTCTACCTTGAGCAGTTGATACACAAGCTGAAAGCCCAAACGAGAAGCAAACCGGATGGGAACCACAACGGGGTTCTTGCTTCCTATGTCAGGGAGGCGCATTGCAGGAGGGATGTTTTCATCTATAAATGACTGAATATCCTTCAGCTCACTATCTAAATCGAAAGTGAGGTCATCGATTGCTTGTTCAATACGGTGGTAATGGTAATCAGCATAGGGGTCATCCTCTCTTACCGCCTGCTCGATTCCCCGAACAATCTTGCAAAACCCAGGAAGTCCGAGAATGCCGTGACGCTTTTGTGTTTTTTCCCTACCCTGCCACAACCGAAGTGCTGGTCGTGTGGCGAGCTCAATTTCGATGTCCTGTTTGGCCCCAATGGCCGCCATTTTTTGTGAGTTGCTGTCAGCCATGAGAGCCTCCTTATGCGCAGATTTTGGTTTTTTTTGATTGAGTGGATTTGTTCGTGATTTCCTCAATTTCCTGGACCTCACGATAGATCTTTGACATGGACAGGTTTGTTGCCCTGGCTACATAAAGCAGTCGCTCGCGGTAGTCGGCAATTTTTATTGAATCCAGCCAAGCATCATAGATATGACGTTGCTCTTCCAAGGTAGACACTGGGAGGCGTCCCTTTACCGTTGGCAGATTCAGAAACTTCTTCCGGCTGGCAACCTGTGTCGAACGCATTCCGAACAACTCAGCCATCATCGTCTTGCAGGCTCCTCGACGTAAAAACTCATCGATCATCTCGTACTGCCGAGTTTCTTCCGCTGCCAATTCGATAATCCGCGATATTTTGCTTGAGTCGATCTGGAATACTTCCAGGGCACTCAGGTCACGAACATAGTTGCCGGATATATTGAATATCTGATCGGCTCGTAATCTGTCTAATTTTTGCATTGTCTCAATTGACAGGCCGAGCCGTTCTGCCAGTTCCATATCCCCCTGCTGGCAGCCTTCTAATGCACTCAACAATAGGGAAGAAATGAACCTGGATGACTCGTCCTTTAGCTTAGTGCTCAACGCCATCACTGATTCTCCATAGATTGATTATTACTGTTAAAACTGGTCCTGACTCCGGCGATCAGCCGAATCAACGACTCGAATCCTTCCTCACTGGCATGGCAGAAGACGCGGGAAGGAAGAGATGACAAATCTGCATTTGTCAGATTGAGATGCTCTCTTACGCAAGAGGCAAGGTCTGCTGGATCAGAACCAATATCCTTCAGCCCCATAGCCGCTAAGATCTCGGGGGATACACTGCTATCGAAGACCCCAGAGAGACTCGCCAGGAAAAAGCAAACTTCGGCCTGGAGAGGGCTTTCAATATGCTGAGGGAGACTTACAACAAAACCGGAAGGAAGCTCTTCCGATCCTGACACTACATGAGAAAGACCAAACGCATCAGAAACACTTTTAGCTATTGCTTTATTTGACCGAGAACCTGGAGTAGTTGGGGCAACCACTTTCTTCAGAAAGTGCTCTCGGATTTGCTTCAATGACAAATTGCCGGGTTGAGAGTTAACGTACTCAACCAGTGCGGAATCGAACTTTTCGCTTGGCATCTCCTCCGCTAGGTCATTTCGTAAAGTTCTGATGGCGTCAACCACCTTCCTACTTACACAATCCAGAAATGCTTGATTCGTGATGTATGGTGCCAACTCTTCAGCCAGGTACATCATCGCCGTGATAGATTGCCGACGGATTGGCATCCCTCTGCTGGACATCTCCTTTGCCAAAAGCTCTTGAGTTGGCTCGGAACCTTCAGCTAAGAGATTCCTGATGTTGAGAACAGCATTTGCTGTCTCCAAAAAGGTATTGTCACCACGAAGGTTGTTCTCTACGAGATGACTGATGCACAAATCAAGATCGGACGTAAATTTCTGCTTTGAGACAGGGGGGTAAAGAAAGCTATCAGCCTTGGTTTCGTCATAAAGCTCCCGGCAAATTAAAAGCCTGGTTTGTCCCCCCTGGGACAAAACCCACTTCTTCTGTACAGGGTGAAATACGATGTGAAGAGGGTCTTGAATGCCCTTGCTCCGAATGGACTCCTTGATTTCGTCATGCATTGGATTCTTGGAACGGCGTTGGTTGAGGTAGAAGACCTCGATCTCAAAGCAACTTATCTGTCCCTGCTCGCTGCTCAGTATCGAAGCGAGCTTAGATGTAGCACTCATCTTTAACCAAACCCCAATGTTCAATAAATATTGCACATTCTGTTTTGATCCAAGTTTTATGTCAATAAAAATTGCCCTAAATAGTGTCATTTTATTTATTTGTGCAATTAATATTGCCCAAAGGAATAGAAAGCGCAGCAAATTCATCCACCCTTACTGTTGAAAGATGGCTCTGCCACCCAACAGATTAGTCACATGACTAAATAGAGGCAGCAAGAAGACCAAAGGATCACTAAAATTTAGTCACATGACTAAACAGGAGAAGTAAACTATGGTAATTTAGTCACATGACTAAATAAGGGGTAAAGCAATGAGCAATCTTCCCTACCTAATCGACGCGGATGAAGCTATTGAGTACTACAAAGGTAAAAGCGATCTTACGGATGCTGAGAAGGCATACGTCGTCGCGATACTTAGCCAAGAAGGCTATTCCAATAAGTCGATAAGACAGTCACTAGGTATAGACAAGGTGTATACAGTTACCCACCTCAAAAGAGCGGGGACATCTCTGTCTGAGTCGGAGTTAAACCTATGGCACAAGAACCCTACCCGGATAACGTTGGGCCATGTTCGTGCTATCGCCAAGTTCCCTGCAAGCAAAAGAGAAGATCTGTTGAGGAACTTGCTGACCAAGAGAATACCTGTCCACAAGTTTGAGTCACTAGCACAAGGTAAGGACGAAGACCGTGATACTGACATTAAACGATACGAACTAATCATGGGAGAGGTGCTCGGGCGACAGATAAAGATTCGCTTTAATCAGGCAAAACGTTCAGGTTCACTGACCTTAGACTTCTACGGCTTGGATGACCTGGACCACATTTCCCGATGCCTTGGATTCAAAGCTGAGAATCACATCTAGTTCGCTGACCTTTAAAATATTTAAGCCAAAGCATCACTTATGCACTTAAATTTTTTAAAGTTTTTATTGGCTCAAAACCTACAAAAACCCTTTATTATCAATATCTTAGGAAACAAAAAGGGCGCTATTCCCGCCACGGGAATGCGCCCCTATCGATCCAAGTTCCCGCCACGGGAATCTACCGTTCTCGGTTAAGCATCAACCTTAAGAGTTGTGGTCAAGAAGGACAGGATCTTCTCAAGCTGAGAGTCGTCCACACCAGTTATTTCAAATTTGGTAGCGCCCTTATTCGTGACGGAATGCTTCAGAGTTTTGCCATCTTTCGATTTATATACAACAGGCTTCCACGTCTTTGGCTCTTCCACTTTAGTTCTCACAGCACTCTTGAGAATTTTGATAACCTCCTCTACATCAGGAAGCTCTGTCTTTTCACTAAGGGCAGCTTTTCTCATATCAAGCAATTCGTTGGCTTTGCCAATCAGAGCGCGTTCACCTTTCTTCTTCAACTGCGCAATCGTCTCACCATAAGAGAGAGGCATATCGGATGGCGACGGAAGGATGCGAACAAACACTTCATCCAGCTCTACGCAAGCACGATAACGTGATATGTGCGAAGAGCTAATTCCTTTGGCCGCACCCAACTGGGTCCAATTCTCATACTCTCCACGCTCAATCTGTTTCTGATAGGCTTTGGCTTTTTCATATGGGCTTACATCCTGATGCTTGTTTTCGATGATGCCGAGTTCTCGCACATCTGCATCTGGTACATCACCAACAAGTGCCAAGTATTCCTGCTTTGCCAACTTGACCGCTGCTAAACGTCGAGAACCTTCAATCAACTCAAACCGGCCATCTTTTGTCGGGCGCAATGTACCAGGCTTTTGCTGCCCGTGTTTCTTAATGGATGGCAGTATGTCCTGGAGAGATATTTCATCCAGGAATTCTTGAATACGCTCATTCTCAGGAGAAACATCAATTAGAGACGTATCAACACGTCGAAGCTCGAAAGTCACTTCCTGCTTAGTTACAGGCATAGTGAGCACAATAGGAGCACCTTCAGACCCAGAATTTTTTGCTTCTTCTAGTGCTTTCAGAAGATCTGCCTTTTCCATCTCAAACTTCTGCTGGGCCTCTTCGAGTGCTTTTTCCGCTTTCTGCTTATCGGCTTTCAAACCATCGGTAACGCTTGTTGGACGCTTATCACCCGTCATCACACCCAATGCCGGAGAAGGTCTCCGGCTTCGACGCGGAGTGTTTTCTTCTTTTTCGTCCGATCCTGCCCCAGAAAGCAGCTCGTCAATATTCCCATACTTGTCATTTGCCAT